>DASSJA010000119.1:0-3694 GCA_035691445.1 Burkholderiales bacterium
GAGCAATACCGAAGTGACCGCTAGGTGGCCCTCCTGCGGCGCTCGGCAAAAATGATCCCGGTCTGCTCAGCAAGAAGAGCCCGCTCGGGTGACGAGATATCGCGCACGATTGCGCGCGGGATGGAATGAGGCCAGCAGCACGACGGCGCCCGCGTGCACGTCGAGGCCGATAGGAGGTCAGGCAGGTGGAGCTGCGGCGGCGCTCAGCCCGACTGTGGCCGCAAGCACGGCCCGTCGATGAGCACGGTGTGACAGCGCTCGCGCAACCGACTGAGCAACGCCTTGGTCAGGGCGGGATTGCCGAGGAAGTCCTGCCATGCGGGGTATGGCAGGTTCGTGCTGATGAGCGTCGGTTTTCGCCGATGACGCTCTTCCATGAGCTTGAAGAAGATGTTGGTCTGTTCGGTTTTAATGTTGAGATATCCCAGTTCGTCAATCGCCAGGACGTCGACGCGCGCCAGGGTGCGTAGGAGCCTCCGTGTAGATCGATCGGCGAGCGAGGCATACATCTCATCGAAGAGATCCTGCGCCTTGATGAAGAGCGCCCGATAACCGTTCTGCACCGCCTTGCGCGCAAGGCCGACCATCAACCCGGTTTTGCCGACGCCAGTTTCGCCGACAAACACTATGTTCTCGGCTTTCGGGATGAAGTCGAGCTGCGCGAAGGTGCGGATCTGGCGTTCCTTGACGCCCGTTTGCAGCTTGAACGGGAAGGACTCGAGTGTCCACTCCTCCGGGAAGCTGGCCCGACGGATGCGCCGGCGCAGCGTCTCCTCCTGGCGAGCCTCCCATTCGGCGCGCAGTAGTTGAGTGACGAAGATGGCCGTCGGCGTGCCGGCGGACTCGGCGGCGCCGAGGAGCTCGTCGAAGCGCGCAGCGATGGCGCGCAGCTTCAAGTTCTCGAGCAGCTGTTCGAGCTCTTCAGTCATGATCGTCCTCTGGATCGAACGCGAGCACGAAGTAATCGTGCGCGATCTCCCGCAACACCATTTTCTCGAGGCGGTCGAGATCGAACAGGCGATACTTCTCGGCAAGGGCGATGGCGGCGAGGAAGGCTTCCCGCGGGTACTCCTGCAGCATCGACAGCAGCCGACGGAGCGGCGCCCGCCGGCCCCCGATCTGGCACTTGAGGTCCGCGAGGTAGTTGGCAAGGCGCGGCTCAAGCTGCAGGATCTCGATGATCTCGGGCGCCGGCTGGGCACGCTCACGCGCTCCCTCACCCCGGGGCGGGCGGTGCGCGGGATCGGTCACTCGAGTATCCAACGGACTGCACACACGGCCGTGACTCGCCACCCGACGCGGTCCCTCGTAGAGGTCGATCCTCTCGAGCGTCTCGCGCACCTCGAGCGTGCGGCCGATGAGCCGCCAGGGGGCGGAGTAGCGGATGCGGTTCAAGTTCACATAGCCTTCGGCATCGACGATGCGGCTGTGCAGCTGATAGACCTCCGGCACGTGAAGGGGGAGTGGCTTCAAGTGCGGCCGCTCGGCCGCGAAGAGCTCGCAGCGGCTGGCATGGAGCTTGTTGGAGTATGTCGCGTTCCACTTCTCGGCCGTCTCGCGTGCTCGGGTGTTGAGGTCGCGCCAGTCTGAGAACTTCGAGCCCGCGAGGAAGGCGCTCTGGATGCGGTGGAACGGCGCCTCCACGCGCGCCGAACGGTTCGCATGACCGACCCTGTGGGCTTTGAAGACAAAGCCGAACCGCTCGGCGAAGGCAGCCATCTCGGGGGCCGGGATCATCGTCTCCCCCGTGCCAGCGGCGACGATGATGTGGGTGTTGTCGATGAGGCAGCGGGAAGCAGCGCCGCCGAAGTATCTCAGCGCCTCGGTCAAGAACGCCTTGCACTCAAAGCGCGTGAAGCGTGGATAGATCTGGAAGAAGATCATCCTCGAGTAGCAAAGCACGACGGATGCGATCTGCACCCGGGTGGGCTCACCGCCGATCGTGGCCAGATGCGGGGAGGTGTCGTGCTGCATCTCCTTGCCGGCGGGGAACTCGTAGTGTCCGGCAGGTAGCGGCGGGGGTGATCCGATCCCGTGCTTGCGGCAGAAGGCGGTGAGCGCCGGATAGGAGAGCTCGGCGCCATGGGCGCGCAGCTCCTCGTGTACCCGACCGAGGTGGCCCTGGTAACGGGCGTGGAGCTCGAGGATCGCCTCGCGGTGGGGTTCGGCAACTTCGGCGCGGACGATCGGTGGTGGGGTGGCCTCGCCGCTGGCGATGACCCGACGCACCGAGATGCGGGCGACACCGAGCGCCTTGGCAATGGCGCGGGTGCCGTGGCCTGTCGCCTTGAGCTTAAGGATCGCCGTGCGAGTGGCTTCATCCAGCATGGCCGTACTCCAGATCGATGCGGTGGAAGAGGCGCTCGAGATCGCCTTTCGCGCGCGCGAACGCCTGATGCACTTCGAGGCGTTCGTTGTCCAGGAGCTGCTGCAGAAGCCCGGCTTGCAGCGCGCGCAGCGTCCGACGGGCAATGCCGCCGAGGGCGCCGAGGTCATCGAGCAGGCGTTGGGTGGCTGACGGCGGCACCGCCGGGCTCGCCGCCTTCGCCTCGAGATATACCTTGGGACTTTCGAGGATCAGCTCACGGGTGCGGCTGCTCCCGGACTGCCAGCCGACATACAGCGCCGCCACTTCCCGTGTCGTCGGCCTCAAGGGCAGCATCGTAGCGGCGAGCCTCTCGGTTGCCGCCAGGTCGGCGCGCGCCATCGGCACCAGATACTTCATCGCCGCGTGCGCGCTCAGAGCCCCGAGCCGCACGTGCTCCTGAACGGAGGCCGGCAGGCACTGGATCAACGCCAGCCGCCCGCTCACCCAACTTTTACTATGCTCGAAGCGACGTGCGAGATCCTCGAGCGAGTAGCCGAAGCGCTCCTCGAGCTCCGCAAGGAGCCAGGCCTGATCGAGCGCATCCTCGCTCCCGCGACGCAGGCCCCGCTCGAGCAGGAGGGCCTCGACTTCCTCCAGCTCCCAGCGAGTAGCCAACACCACATCGCGCGCGAGGCGCCTCAAGGCGCGCACGCGCTTGTAGCCGTCGATGAGCACGAAGCGCTCGGCTTCGCCGACCACGACCACCGGAACTTGTTGCCCGATCTCCGCGAGCGAGACGAGTAACGCCCGCTCGCCTCGGGGATGGCGCTTGCGCAGCCGCTCGTACCTCAGCAGAAGCTGATGCAGCTCCACTTCCACCGCCGCTCACCCCCGGGCCGGGTCCCCCGAGCGGCCGCTGGCAGAACTCGCACCGCAGCACCTCGGGCAAGGCACTCGCGCCGGCGCAGGCCTCGGCGGCCGTGGGGTTGCTTCTCTCGGGATCATCCGCCGACTCCGACACCCTCGTGATGGGGCTTGCCATCACTGTGCCGCCGCCGGCACTGCGAGCGGAAGTAAGATGAGTCACTATCTTTGTCGCCGCCTGCCGTTCACGACGCTGGCGTTGGCGGTACCGGCGTTGTCGCGCCGCATGACTGCGCGCGCCGCGGCGGCTCCTCTGATAGCGGGCCGCTGCCCGGCGTAGTTGATCCCCCCGGTTCAAGTCCCTGCAGCCGCGCAGGCAATACGCCTGACCCCGGTCGCATGACCGACACACCCCGACAGCCCGCCCGCAGCGCCGGCACTGATATTGCCGATAGTCTGCCCCCACCCCACGCCCCCGCGCACAACGCTGGACAGCGCCGGGGGAAGCAGGCATATAGAGCC
>DASSJA010000120.1:0-3439 GCA_035691445.1 Burkholderiales bacterium
GGGTGCCGCAGCACCCGATAGCACGCGTCGCGCAGCTCGAGGTCGGGGAGCGCGAGCGGCGCCGGGTCGGGACGGACGCGCCGTACGTCGCGCGTCATGCGCGGCGGCTTGCCGAGCAGGACGGACAATTCCATCTCGACCGGCCTGTTCCCGAATCGCGGGTCCTCGACGACCAGGCGGCTGTCGCCGGTTGCGACGCCGATCACCGCGAGCGGACAGCGCTCGCGCTCGCAGATCGCACGGAACTCCCCGATGCGCTCCGGAGCGACCGCCAGGACGAAGCGCTCCTGCGCCTCGTTGCACCAGAGCTCGCGCGGAGTCATGCCGGGCTCCTCGTTCGGAACGGCGCGCAGGTCTACCCTCGCGCCGCGCCCGGCGATGTGAACGAGCTCGGGGAGCGCGTTGGACAGGCCGCCCGCGCCGACGTCGTGAATCGAGAGCACGGGACTGGCCGCGCCGAGCTGCCAGCAGCGGTCGATGACTTCCTGCGCCCGTCTCTGCATCTCGGCGTTGCCCCTTTGAACCGAGTCGAAGTCGAGGTTCTCGGGATTGGCGCCCGTGTCCTTGCTCGACGCGGCGCCGCCGCCCATGCCGATCAGGAGTCCCGGACCGCCCAGGTGCACCAGCAGGGCGCCCGGTGCCAGCCCGTCCTTGCGGGCGAGCACGGCGTCGATGTTGCCTATGCCGCCGGCGATCATGATCGGCTTGTGATAGCCGCGGACGACGCCGCCGACCTCCATCTCGAACGCCCGGAAGTAGCCCGCCAGGTTCGGGCGCCCGAATTCGTTGTTGAACGAAGCGGCGCCGATCGGCCCCTCGAGCATGATCTGCAGGGCGGAGGCGACGCGGTCGGGCTTCCCCGAGGCCGTCTCCCAGGGCTGGCCGAAACCGGGGATGCGCAGATGCGACACCGAGAAGCCGCACAGCCCGGCCTTCGGTTTCGCGCCGCGCCCGGTCGCCGCTTCATCGCGGATCTCGCCGCCCGAGCCGGTCGCCGCCCCGGGAAAGGGCGAGATTGCCGTGGGATGATTGTGCGTCTCGCACTTCATCAGGGTATGGGTCAGCCCGTCTCTGTATACATAGCGCCTGTCGGGGGCCGGGCCGAAGCGCGCGATCGGCCTGCCCTCCATCACCGCGGCGTTGTCGGCGTACGCGACCACGGTGCCCGCGGGGTTGCGCGCGTGCGTGGTCTTGATCATGCCGAACAGCGTCTCCTGCCTCCGCACTCCGTCGATGACCCAGGACGCATTGAAGATCTTGTGCCGGCAATGCTCGGAGTTCGCCTGCGCGAACATCGTGAGCTCCACGTCGGTGGGATCGCGGGCGATGCCGCGGTAGTGCGCGAGCAGGTAGTCGATCTCGTCGGGGGCGAGAGCGAGTCCCAGAGCCGCGTCGGCCTCCGCCAGTGCCGCGCGCCCGCGCCCCGAGATCTCCACGATCGCGAGCGGCTTGGGCTCGTAGCGACGGAACAGCGCATCGGCCTCCTGCGGGGAGGCGAGCACCGTTTCGGTCATGCGGTCGTGGATCAATTCGAGGATTCGCGGGAAATCCGGCGCCCGCGCGGGATCGCCGGAAAAAAACCACGCGGTACCGCGCTCCAAGCGACGTACCGCCGCAAGACCGCATCGGCGGGCGATGTCGGTCGCCTTGGAGGACCAAGGTGAGATCGTGCCGAGGCGCGGCACGCACAGGCGCATCGGCCCCGCGCCCGGCGGCGCAGCCTCGCCGTACTCGAGCAGGCGCTCGAGCACTTCCGTTTCACGAGCGTCGAGCGCGCGTTCAGCCTCGACGAAATGCCAATGCTCGGCGGAAGTGACGCGAACCGACCGGTCGATCCTGGCGAGGCGGGAATTGAGCTTGTCGAGCCGGAACGCGGAAACCGCAGGGCCGCCGCGCAGCTTGAGGATCAACGACATGAGACGAGCCGGTAAAGAGCGATTATACCGGAACGCCTCCGGGCGATTTTCCTTTCAGTTGCTGCGGCGGAATTGCGGATTCATCAGCGTTCCCGCGACCGCGATGCTCGCGCGCGCCTGCACGCTTTGAGCGCGGAGCTCGACCTGCAGGCGCCCGGAGAGGTTCTTCTGGGGATCCATCTCCACCTGCCCGGTGCCGCCCAGCAGGCCCGCCGCCAGCCTGATCTGGCGCACGAGCAGCCGGTTGGAGTCGGCCGACACGGCGCCGCTCATCTCGGTGAAGAACGTCGTCCCCCCGGCGGTGCTGCTGCCCTGGAGCAGGCGCGTCATGTCGACGTTGGTCACCGAGCCCTTCTCTACGGTGAAGGTGCCCTCCAATTGCGTGTTCAGGATCATCCGCTCCGGGAGCAGGCCCCTCATGGAATAAGTGCCCTTGCCCTGGAACGTTCCACCGGCGATGACGGGCGCGGCGATTCTCCCCGCGTCCATCTGCCGCGCCGAGACCTCGCCGTCGAGGCTCCAGCCGTTCGACCAACGGAGCCTCGCGTTCCCCACCAGCCGCCCGCCGAATGCGCGCACTTCGGCAGTCCGCAGGGCGAGCTCGCTGCGGGTCACGGTGCCCTTGCCGAGGAATTCCGTGAACCCGGGCTCCGCCCCGATGGGCAGCGGAAAGGCGCCCGAGGAGATCTCGATGTCCGCCCTGCCTCCCCGGGGCTGCAGCTTCACCGAGAGCGTGCCCTCGGAATTGGAGAACGAGACCGATTGCAGCGCTCCGTCGGCCGCGAGGCTCGCGTCGAGATCGAGCGGCGGGAGCCCCAGTTCAGGGACGTCGATTTTCAGCCCCTTGGCGGTAATGCGCTGTACGCCGGGCGGCTTGCGCCCCCTGTCCTGCAGCAGCGCAGGGAGGAACTCCCGGGGAACCGTCGCGTTGTCGAGCTCGAGGCTCCTGAGCGATATCCGGTCCTCCAGCAGCGAGGCGATCTCCGGGCTTGCCTTGACCTCGGCGATTTTCATCTGGGGGTCTCTTCCGATTGCGACTCTCCCGAACTTCAGCCGCGGAAGGGGCAGCAGCGTCAGATTGACCGAGCCGATCTTGACCGGCTGGTCGAGCCAGGCCTGCGCGGCCCTCTCGTACGGGCCGGTATCCAGGGGCACGAAAGGAAGGGCCGCCAGCGCCACGACCAGAATCAGGAGCAGCATCACGGCGAACTGCTTCGCGAGGTTGCGGGGCCTCCTTTTCGCCCAGACCTGCCCCGCGGAAAGCTCGCGCTCGCCCGAATCGCGGAGGGCGTCTTCGTCGCCCCGCCAGGCCTCCACCCCTGCGCGCTCCCGCGAGCGCTCCGCCTTGCGCCGCTTGGCGTCCGCCTTGGCCTGCGCCTTTGCCTCCTCGCGAGCGCGCTTTTCCTCTTCCCTCGCGCGCTTTTCCTCTTCCTTCTGCCGCTGCTCTTCCTCTTCCGCCTCGCGGGCGGCGCGTTCCTCCTGCTCCCTCTGCTCTTCCTCCTCGCGTTGCGCGCGCTCCTCGG
>DASSJA010000121.1:0-7260 GCA_035691445.1 Burkholderiales bacterium
GTGCAGAAATTGTCGATCGCGATCGATGCAGGCCCAAAAAAAACCCGCACCGAGCGGCGCCAGCGAAAGCCAGGCTAGGGTATAGCGCAGCGCCGCCCGGCCGACGCCGATGGCGCCGCCGTCAAGTCGCACGATCCGCATCTTCCAGGTTTGCATCGCCAGCGTGCTGCCTCCGCGGCTCCAGCACGCGACGAAGTAGATGCCCAGGACGAGGAAGAGATAGACCTGGAAAAGCAGGCGCATCTCCCCGAACAGACGTCCGGTCGCTGCGCCGTAGAACGCCAAGCCGGAAAAAAATGCGATCGTGAACGCGAGCAGGCACTCGTACAGCAGAGACATGAATCGTCTGCCGATGCCGGGCGTGGACGGGCCCCCCGGGGAGCGGACGCCCGGGTTCATCGAGGGACCTAAGGGTTTGCCGCCGGAGCGGGGACAGCGTGGGAGGGGGGAGTTTCCGGCTGTCCGGGAGGCGCCGGCGTCGACGCTGCCGCGACGGGCTTGCGCGGTGCGCTCCCGAGCTTGCGCCGTTCCTGCTCCGGCAGGCGGTTGTACTCTTCCCACTTCTGCTTCAGGTCCTGCTTTTTTTCCCTGGGAAGCCTCTCCATTTTCTTGTAGCGTTCTCGCGCCGCGCGCCGCTCGTCCGGCGTAAGCCTCACCCAGGCTTGCATGCGCCTTTGCGCCCGGATCTGCTCATCCGGCTTCATCTTGGGATAGCGCTTCGCGATACCGAGCCATTTGCGCTTGCGTTCGGGCTCGAGCTTGTCCCAATCTCCGGCGAGCGGAGCAAGCACCTGCTGCTGATCAGGGGTCAATTCCGCCCAAGTGGGAGGCTTTTTCGGTGCGGCAGCAGGGAGCGGGAGGGAGACGCAGAGCCAAAGTGCTAGTGCGAGGAGCGCTTTAGCCATGCATCGAATCCCTTATCTAGGTATGCATCGAGCGGCAGGTCCCCGGTCAGGACCGCGGCGTCGATTTCCTCGATCTCCGCTGCGACCTGCGAATCCCGCCACTGGTTGATTGCAATCAGGCCAAAGATCAGCACCATCGTCGGCAGCAGCATCCGCGGGATGAAAGACGAAGGGCCGCCGAACCGCCCCATCACGCTGCCGGCCCAGGCAAACACGGACGCGGGGGACTCGACGCGCTGGCGCGCCAAGGCTCGCTCGCGCGCTGTTTTCAGGCGGGCGAGCGTGCCGGCGTCCAGATCGAGCCCCCGGTTGAGAAGCTGCCGGATTCGGTAGGCGATCTGCTGTTCGTTCATAACTCTATCCCCCTCGCTCTTAAAGCTGCCGCCAACGCGTGCGCTGCTCGGGAGCAATGGGTTTTGACGCTGCCTTCGGAGCAGCCCATCACGGCTGCCGTCTCGGCAACGTCCAACTCCTCCCAGTAACGCAGCAAAAACGCCTGTCGTTGACGCGCTGGCAACAGCTGCAGCTCTTTTTCAATTACTTCAATGAGTTGAGATCGTTCCAGACGATCTGCAGGCCCGTCCCCGGGCTTGGAATCATCCGCGCTCGCCAGCGTCTCCAGCGGATCGGACTCGTCATCCTCCCTCCCCGAGGACAGCGAGGAGAACAGTGTGACCCATAACGATCGCACCTTCTGCCTGCGATAGTAGTCGCGAATGGTGTTCTGCAGAATGCGCTGAAAGAGCATCGGCAGCTCCGCGGCGGGCTTCGCCCCGTATTTTTCCGCGAGCTTGAGCATGGCATCCTGCACGATGTCCAGGGCACTTTCCGGTTCCCTGACCGCGAACAACGCCTGCTTGTATGCGCGTCGCTCCACGCTCGCGAGAAACTCGGCTAGTGCGTTAGGGGAGGCCAGAGAGCTTCCTTTGTTGTCGGTCTGGGATAAGCGACCGTGGCGCTTCCGATGGTATCAAAAGCAGGGTAGTGACAGGGTAGCGGGTCCGTTTTGAACCGCTACCGGTGACAGGTAAAACTTGACCAATCAGGACCCACCAATTACGCTCTAAAGCTTTCGCCGAATCTACGCGGAAGCTCGCAATGGAATTGACCGGTGCAGAAATCGTAGTCAAATCCCTCCAGGCGGAGGGAGTGGAGTACGTGTTCGGCTACCCGGGCGGCGCCGTGCTGTTCATATACGACGAGCTGTTCAAGCAGGACAAGGTCAAGCACATCCTGGTGCGCCACGAGCAAGGGGCTACCCACGCCGCGGACGGGTACTCGCGTTCGAGCGACAAAGTGGGGGTCGCCCTGGTGACGTCGGGACCGGGCGTCACCAACGCCGTCACCGGAATTGCAACCGCGTACATGGATTCGATCCCGATGGTCATCATCACCGGGCAGGTCCCGACGCACGCCATCGGCATGGACGCATTCCAGGAATGCGACACGGTGGGGATCACGCGACCCTGCGTAAAGCACAATTTCCTCGTCAAGGACGTGAAGGACCTGGCCGCCACGATCAAGAAGGCGTTCTATCTTGCCAGGACAGGAAGGCCCGGTCCCGTGCTCGTCGACATCCCGAAGGACGTTACCTCCGCGAAATGGCCTTTCGAATACCCGGAAACGGTGACGATGCGCTCCTACAACCCGGTCGTGAAAGGGCACCCGGGGCAGATCAAGAAGGCCGTGCAGTTGCTGGCGGAGGCCAAGCGTCCGATGGTCTATACCGGCGGGGGAGTGATTCTGTCGGGTGCCTCCAAGGAGCTCACGAGGCTCGTGAAGATGCTCGGATTTCCCTGCACCAACACGCTCATGGGCCTTGGGGGATACCCGGCGACCGATCCGCTGTTCCTGGGCATGCTCGGCATGCACGGAACCTATGAAGCCAACATGGCGATGCAGAACTGTGACGTGCTGCTCGCCGTCGGCGCGCGCTTCGACGACCGCGTCATCGGCAACCCGCAGCACTTCGCTCAGGTGCAGCGCAAGATCATTCATATCGACATCGATCCATCTTCGATCTCGAAACGCGTCAAGGTGGACGTTCCGATAGTCGGGAACGTGTCCGACGTCATCGAGGAATTGATGCGGCAGCTTGAAGCCGCAGGCTACAGGCCGGATCAAAAGGCCCTCAGCGCATGGTGGTCCCAGATCGGCCTGTGGAAGTCCAAGGACTGCCTGAAATACGACAAGAAAAGCAAGATCATCAAGCCGCAGTTCGTTCTCGAGCGTCTCTACGAGGTCACAAAGGGCGAAGCGTTCGTGACCTCCGACGTGGGCCAGCACCAGATGTGGGCGGCGCAGTTCTACAAATTCGACAAGCGACGCCGCTGGATCAACTCGGGGGGCCTGGGACCATGGGTTTCGGCCTGCCCGCGGCGATGGGCGTGCAGTTCGCGAACCCGGGCGCGACGGTGGCTTGCGTGACGGGAGAGGCGAGCATTCAGATGTGCATCCAGGAGCTCTCGACCTGCAAGCAATACCGCCTGCCGATCAAGATCGTCAACCTCAATAATAAATACATGGGGATGGTGCGCCAGTGGCAGCAGTTTTTCCACGGCAATCGGTACTCCGAGTCCTACATGGACGCGCTGCCCGACTTCGTGAAACTCGCCGAAAGCTACGGTCACCGCGGCATAAAGGTCGAGGACCCCTCGGACGTCGAGTCGGCGCTGCGCGAGGCTTTCAAGCGCAAGGACGAATTGGTCTTCTTGGATTTCATCACGGACCAGACGGAAAACGTGTACCCGATGGTGCAGGGTGGCAAGGGCCTGACGGAGATGATTCTTGCCGAGGAGCTGTGAGCCCGAGGCTTGATCGGGTTTGATCAACCGTTTTGCTGAAGGGAGCTTGGCCCGGCGGCGCCACGAGCGCCGCGGGTGGCGTCCAGGACGCCCCGGGGTCCGGCCTCAGCGAGGGACCGATGCGACATATCATTTCGATCATGCTCGAGAACGAGCCGGGGGCGCTCTCCAGGGTTGCGGGTCTGTTCTCCGCGCGCGGTTACAACATCGAAACGCTCACGGTGGCACCCACCGAGGAGCCGTCGCTGTCGCGTATGACGATCGTGACCAGCGGCTCCGACGACGTGATCGAACAGATCACCAAACAGCTGAACAAGCTCATCGAGGTCGTGAAAGTCGTGGACCTCTCCGAGGCGGCGCATATCGAGCGCGAGCTCATGCTCATCAAGGTCCGGGCGACGGGCAAGGAGCGCGAGGAAATGAAGCGCATGTCCGAGATCTTTCGGGGCCGCATCATCGACGTCACCGACAGCACCTACACAATCGAGCTTACCGGAACCGGCGCGAAGCTGGATGCCTTCATCGGAGGGATCGAGCCGACCGCGATTCTGGAAACGGTGAGAACGGGTGCCTCGGGCATCGCGCGCGGCGAGCGGATCCTGAAGGTTTGAACGCCGGTTTTCCCGGCCGCAAGGGAACCAGAGGAAATATCATGAAAGTCTATTACGACAAGGACGCGGACCTCTCGCTCGTCAAGGGCAGGAAGGTCACCATCGTGGGCTACGGTTCGCAGGGACATGCACACGCGCTCAATCTGAACGATTCCGGCGTCAAGGTCACCGTGGGCCTGCGAAAAGACGGCGGCTCCTGGGGCAAGGCCCAAAAAGCCGAGCTGAGCGTCAAGGAGATCCCGGAGGCGGTCAAAGACGCAGACTTCGTGATGATGCTGATGCCCGACGAGCACATCGCGGCGGTGTACAAGTCCGAAGTCGAGCCGAATATCCGCAAGGGCGCAACTCTCGGGTTCGCGCACGGATTCAACATTCACTACGGGCAGGTCGTTCCCCGAGACGATCTCGACGTGGTAATGATCGCGCCCAAGGCCCCGGGGCACACCGTGCGCTCCACCTACGCTCAGGGCGGTGGAACGCCGATGCTGATTGCCGTGCATCGGGATCAGAGCAAGAGAGCGCGCGATCTGGCCTTATCGTACGCGGCCGCCATAGGCGGGGCGCGCGCTGGGGTGATCGAGACCACGTTCAAGGAAGAGACGGAGACCGATCTCTTCGGGGAGCAGACGGTTCTTTGCGGCGGCTGCGTCGAGCTGGTGAAAGCGGGATACGAGGTACTTACCGAAGCCGGTTATGCGCCCGAAATGGCGTATTTCGAGTGTCTCCACGAGCTGAAGCTGATCGTCGACCTCATGTACGAGGGCGGGATCGGAACCATGAATTACTCTATATCCAATAACGCGGAATACGGCGAGTACGTGACCGGCCCGAAGATTATCACGGCGGAAACGAGGAACGCGATGCGCGCCGCGCTCGCGCGCATCCAGTCCGGCGAGTACGCTAAGGATTTCATTCTCGAGAACCGCGCGGGTGCGCCCACACTTCTCTCGCGCCGACGCATCACCGCCGAACATCCGATCGAAGTCGTGGGAGAAAAGCTCAGGGCCATGATGCCCTGGATCAAGAAGAACAAGCTCGTCGACACAAGCAGGAACTGATCTCAGCTCAGGATCGCCGCCTCGCGCACCCGGAGCGCCGCGAGACGGCACGAGGAGAACGGCGGCCATGAAGTCGAGCTACCCATACCCGATCATCGCCCGCGAGGGCTGGCTCTTCCTCGCCGCGGCGATCATCGCTGCGGCAGTCGCGAGCTGGTTGGTCGGATGGTGGTCGACACCGCTCTGGCTTGCGGCGCTGTTCGTGCTCCAGTTCTTTCGCGATCCCGCGAGGCAGGCTCCCGGAGACGCGCGCACGGTAGTTTCGCCTGCCGATGGGCGCGTGGTCTCGGTGGAGCGCACGCGCGATCCTTACCTCGATCGCGACTCCATCAAAGTCAGCGTGTTTATGAACGTTTTCAACGTGCATTCCAACCGTTCGCCGGTGGACGGGCTGGTCCGGAAGCGCTGGTACAATCCGGGGCGCTTCCTCAATGCCGTGCTGGACAAGGCTTCCGAGGAGAATGAACGTAATGCACTGTGGCTGCGAACGGCCGGGGGCGCCGACGTGATCTGCGTACAGGTTGCGGGCCTCGTCGCCAGACGCATTCTCTGCTACGTTCGCGAAGGCGACAGCCTCGCGAGGGGCCAAAGGTTCGGTTTCATCCGCTTTGGCTCCCGCGTCGATATCTATGTGCCGGAAAACGCGAAACTCGTGGCGGCGCTGGGAGACAAAGTGTACGCGAGCAGCACGGTGATTGCGACGTTGCCGAATCATGCTTGAGCCCGGTTTTCGCAAACCCTTGTTGAACTCCGAGATCCGGCGCCGCGGCATCTACCTGCTGCCGAATCTGTTCACTACCGCGGCCTTGTTCACCGGCTTCTACGCCATTGTGATGGCGATGAATCAGCGCTTCGACAACGCTGCCGTCGCGATCTTTATCGCCATGATCCTCGACACGCTCGACGGGCGGGTAGCGCGGCTGACCCGCACACAGAGCGCGTTCGGGGCGGAATACGATTCGCTCTCCGACATGGTGTGCTTCGGAGCGGCACCGGCCCTCGTCATCTATGAGTGGGCCCTCAAGGATCTCGGGCGCTTCGGCTGGATCGCAGCGTTCGTATACTGCGCCGGCGCGGCGCTCCGGCTCGCGCGCTTCAACACCAACATCGACGTGGTCGACAAGCGCTTTTTCCAGGGACTACCAAGTCCCGCGGCCGCGGCGCTGGTCGCCGGATTTCTGTGGCTGGCGAGCGACAACAAGATTCCGGTCGACGACTACGGCATACCGTGGGTGGCAGCGTTCCTGACGCTGTACGCGGGTCTTACGATGGTCAGCAATGTTCCGTTCTACAGCTTCAAGGATATCAACCTGAGGCGCTCGGTACCGTTCGCCGTCATCCTGCTTATCGTCCTCGGCTTCGTCCTGATCTCCTCCGATCCGCCGATCGCGTTGTTTCTCATGTTCGTGGGCTACGGCTTGTCGGGGTACGTCTACTGGTTCTGGAAGAAGCGCCAGGCGGCCAAGCAATCCTCCCAGTTGCGGTGACGCGGGAAACCCGCTATATTCCCCGCGTGCATCGCTCCAATACAGCGTTGAAGCTCCACCTCGGCAGCCTGATTCCTGCAGGCCTGCTGCTGCGCCTCGCGCGCTAAATACTCCATTCCCAATTCGGCAGTACCCATCGCAGCACCAGCGGGTGCGGCGAGTCATTTCAAGCCCCATGCAGGTATTTGACACGGAGTCTCACCATGAAAGACCGATTGATCATATTCGATACGACCATGCGCGATGGCGAGCAGAGCCCGGGCGCCTCGATGACAAAGGAAGAAAAGCTGCGGATCGCCAGGCAGCTCGAACGAATGCGCGTGGACGTGATCGAGGCGGGATTCGCAGCCTCCAGCCCCGGAGACTTCGAAGCGGTCCGCGCCGTGGCGGGAATC
>DASSJA010000122.1:0-3655 GCA_035691445.1 Burkholderiales bacterium
CTGGTCTGTTCACCCCTGTGCGTCTGCCGCGTCTAGCCTTTGCCGGTTCTGCCCGCCCTCCCGCTGTTCCCCTGATTATCTCGTATCACGCGGACGTGATTCGGCAGCGCCGCCTCCTTCCCCTCTACAAGCCGATCCTCAACGCTGTCTTCAACCGCGCGCAGCGCATCATCGCTGCCGCCGAGGAGAACATCGCGTCGTCCCCCGTCCTGACGCGTTACAAGGACCGCGTCACCGTGATTCCCTACGGCATCGATCTGCGCGCGTTCCAGCTGACCGAGACGGAATCGGTCGAAGTCGCGCGCCGCCGCAGGACCGCGCGAGAGGGAACGGTGCTGTTCGTCGGCGTGCTGCGGCCCTACAAGGGCGTGGACGTCCTGCTCCGGGCGATGGCGCGGGTGAAGGCTCGGCTCATCGTGGTGGGGCGGGGGCCGAACCGGCTCGAGTTGTCGGGCCTCGCCGCCCGCCTCGGGATTTCCAACCGGGTCTCGTTCCTGGGCGAAGTGTCGGACTCGGAGCGCCGCATCCTGCTGCACGCCTGCGACGTCTTCGTCCTCCCCTCGATCGACGAGCGTGAGGCGTTCGGTATCGCGCAGCTCGAGGCGATGGCCTGCGGCCGGCCGGTGATCGCGAGCGACCTTCCCACGGGGGTGCGCTTCGTCAACAAGAATCAGATGACGGGACTGCTCGTCCCTCCGGGCGATTCCGACGCCCGGGCCGCGGCGCTACAGCGGCTGCTGGGCGATGAGCGGCTGCGACAGACGCTCGGCAACGCGGCCAAGCGCAGGGCTGAGCTGGAATTCTCGGCGGATCGGATGGTGCGGAGAGTGCAGCAGGTCTATGAGGAGGTGTTGGGAGGACGGCGATAGATGGCGCTCCATGGGCGCCTCTGTCACATCAGTGACAGCTAGGCGAGTCGCGAGAAGTTCTCCCCCCTTGATTCCTGCATCGCACCGCCCCATAATTCGGGCCGTTCGGGAGTCGCGTCCCAGGCAGCGCAGTGCTGCTGGCGACGCTTTTTTTTGCGCAGATCAACCTGAGGCCCGTACGATGCTCACATCCTTGCCATCACGGACAAGTATATGCCTCGCGCCCGATCTACGACGAGAACTTCTCGTCTATTCGGGCTTACCGATGTTGCGCAGCTCCGGTGAGCGGAGGCGGCTCTAGCCCCGCGGCCCGGATTCCCCCGAGGGAAGGAACGACGCCCCGCCTGCGCAACGCGACCTGCCTGGCGGGGCGACGTGTTTTCGGGGATGGAGACGGGATCATAGGGAGGCAGCGCAATGCAGCAGCAGACTACGCTCGCTCCGGAGGACGAGAGAAAGGTCGATCGTCTGGGGACGGCATGGAGCGGGGAATCCGCCGCGCTGGAGGCCGCTGTCGCGGGTCGGTATGCCCTCGAGCGCGAGCTAGGCCGGGGAACGACGGGGATCGTCTACAAGGCGCGGGACGTCGCGCTGGACCGGCGTGTGGCCATCAAACTGCTGCACCCGTTTGCCGACATTCCCCGGCTGCGCGAGCGATTCCTCGAGGAGGCCCGCACCATCGCCGCGATGGCGCACCCGAACGTGGTTCAGATCTATGCCGTAGAGCAGGCGGCGGAGTTCGTGTTCTTCGTCATGCCGTACGTGGTGGGCGAGACGCTCGGCGCCCGGGTGCGCCGGGCCGGACCGCTCGGGCCTGCGTCCGCGCTGCGCTGCATGCGCCAGGTGGCGCGTGCCCTGGTGCACGCGCACTCCCGCGGCGTGGTGCACCGGGACGTGAAACCGGACAACATCGTGCTCGAGCACCGCAGCGGTCGAGCGAAGCTCGTCGATTTCGGCATCTCGGTGCGGCTCGAGCCGGGGCGCTCGAGCATGAGCGACTGGCCAGTCGGGACGCCGCATTTCATGAGCCCCGAGCAGGCGTCGGGGGGCGCGGTGGACGCGCGCAGCGATCTATACGCGCTCGGTGCGACGGTGTTCTACGCCCTCGCGGGGCGCCCGCCGTTCGATGCGCCCTCCTTGCCCGCGCTACTGGACCTGGTGCGAACGGCCCCGCTGCCTCGGCTGCACACCCTGCGGCCGGACGTGGCGTCGCATCTCGAGGCGGCCGTCGAGCGCTGCCTCGCCAAGGCACCACTCGAGCGATTCCCGAGTGCCGGGTGTCTGCTGGCGGCGCTCACACGCGTTACGGGTGTTAAGCCTCGACGGTGCCCACCAGGCCGCCCGTGAACCTCGCGACGAGCGGTGTCGCATCCGCGCTGGTGTTCTCTCCCGACCGCGAGTCGATCGCCGACAACGAAGGATCGCCACCGCCGTTGGGCGGTGAGCTATCCCGGGCTCTTGGTGAGCGCTGGCATCGGAGTCGAAGGGGCCGACGATAGTTCATTCGTACTCGGCTTGGTTACGCGCGGCAGCGGCAGGTGGGTGTACGTCGGCCGCGCGCCTAACAGGATTCGCGCCGAGAAACGGAAATGCGGCGCAGTACCGTGATCTGGTTTGACGGGTTGTCGACGGACTTCTGGCGTTTGGTTCGCGGCTAGAGCCGCGTCTCGGCCAATTGTCGCTGATAGCGACTTGAGATCGGCTGGTCACGGATTTCTGTCACTCTCAGTGACAGCCAGCCGAGCCGCGGCTCTTAGCCGCGATTCCACAGGAAGAATCCTCCATTTCTTTTCTATCTCCAGAACGGCGCAGCTGTCATCCCGAGCGTCCCCGAGCGTCAGCGAGGGGCGCGAGGGACCTCGGAATCCTCCACGGTGACTGAAGCTCGAGAGAGCAGCGAGGGGATGGAGCGATGACTTCGAATTGCTGCTCCTCGGGAAACTCCGTCACAATGGCAGATTCCGAGGTCCCTCGCCACTCTCGCTGGCGCTCGAGTGGCTCGGGATGACAACGCGTTGCGCTTTTTAGAGAGAAGAGAGGAAGTGGAAGATCTAGCGCCGTACCAGCAACGCCACCACTACCGCCGTCGTCAAGCTGAGCCCTGCAGTAAGGAAGTAACCCCCGTTGCGCGCCATCCAGCCCCGTTCCGGTACGAACACCTGGTCCCCCGACTGCAGCGCCGAGTTTTGCAGCACGGTGCCCGGGCCCAGGCTCGCGACGACCACTTGGCCGTTACGCACCAGCTGGATGCGATTCGCGTTGCCGTTGGGGGCGACACCGCCCGCGTTGGCAATCAATTCGCCCGCCGTGATCGTCGCGTCGGCGGGATAGACCCCGGGCTTCGCAACCGCACCCGACACCAGGATGCGCCGCAGCACCGTGATCTGAATCGAGGGGTTGGTTACGTACTTCTGGTAGGCGTGGGTGAGGCTGTCGGACAGCGCCTGCGCCGTCCTGCCGCGGACCGCGATGGGGCCGAGCACGGGGAGAACCACGATGCCGCGCGCGTCGACGGGGAACTCACCCGAGTAGTCCACCTCGCGCCACACCCACACGCGGATCACGTCGCCCGGTCGGACGCCGGCGACCGCTGGAGGGGGATCCTGGGCGGGGGGAGGGGACGATGCGCAGCCGGCGATTAGTGCGAGAACCAACAGATTGCGGATTGCTGATTTCGGATTGCGGATTGGCAACCGTCAGACTCGCTTCCCGGTGCGCCCGTTGCTCTTCTTCGGCGACCCGTTCCCCTCGTGGCTGTCTTCTTCGTAGTACTGATAGTACCCGTA
>DASSJA010000123.1:0-2527 GCA_035691445.1 Burkholderiales bacterium
CGGCGTGCCTGACCTTGTACCACTTCTCCCACTCGGCCACGTTCCTGATTGGAAAATCGGCGGAGAGATCCACGACCCGCACCCCGGCCTCGAGGAGCGCCTTGGCCTCCCCCATCGCGACGGTATTGGGCGTGGCGAAAAACACGACGTCGCATTGGGCGAGATCGGTCTTGGCGGGGTCCGAGTACGCAAGCGTTACTGCGCCGCGCAGGCCCGGGAACAGGTCCGCCACGGGCGTGCCGGCCTCCTTGCGCGAAGTGATGGCAACGAGGTCGCATTGAGGGTGCCGCGCGAGTATGCGAAGCAGCTCGATCCCCGTGTAACCCGTCCCGCCGACAACGCCCACCTTGATCATCGCCACCTCAAAAAATGCCAAACCGCAAACAAAAAAGCCGCCCTGAGGCGGCTTTCCTGCGAAATTGTTCGAACATCAGCGTTTGGAGTATTGCTTGCGCCGCCGGGCCTTGTGCAAGCCGACCTTCTTTCGCTCCACCTCGCGCGCATCGCGGGTGACCAGCCCCGCCTTGCTCAGAACCGGCTTGAGAGCCGGGTCATACTCGATCAACGCACGCGTCAGGCCGTGGCGCACCGCGCCCGCCTGCCCGAATTCTCCCCCGCCCGACACGTTCACCATCACGTCGAACTGCGTCAGCTTGTCCGTCAGCACGAGCGGCTGACGCACGACCATTTGCCCCGTCTCGCGCGCGAAGTACTCGTTAGCCGGGCGATCGTTTACCGTGAAATCGCCCTTGCCGGGCTTGATGAACACGCGCGCGACCGAGCTCTTGCGCCGGCCGGTTCCGTAGTAATACTGTCCTATCATGCGTTGATCTCCAAGGCCTTGGGCTGCTGCGCCGAGTGGGGATGCTGGCTGCTCTCGTACACTTTCAGCTTCTTGAGCATCGCGTATCCAAGCGGTCCCTTCGGGAGCATCCCCTTGACCGCGATCTCGAGCGCTCGCGTAGGGAATCGCGCCTGCATCTTGGCGAACGTAGTCGCATACACGCCCCCGGGATACGTGCTGTGGCGATAATAGGTTTTCGCTTCCGCTTTTTTCCCCGTGACGCGAAGCTTGCCGGCATTGACAACGACGATGTAATCGCCGGTGTCGACGTGCGGGGTGAACTCCGGCTTGTGCTTGCCGCGCAGACGGCGCGCGATCTCGGCGGCGAGCCTGCCGAGAACCTTGCCGTTGGCGTCGACCACATACCAATCGCGCTTGACTTCGTGCGGCTTAGCGGAAAACGTGCTCATATGATGTGCCAGTCGGAATCCGGCGGAAGCGCGTGATTTTATTGAAGAAGTACCAGGGTGTCAACAACATTCACCCGCTGGTCATGCGTCTTCAAACTGACGCATGACCCACCCGCTCTTGCTACACTCCCGGCGCGTACGAAAGGAAGGAAGCGCGAAATGGAATGCAAAGTAAAGTGGATCGGCCCGGACGGGATGAGCTTCGTCGCGGAAACCGAGAGCGGCCATTCCTTTGTGATGGACGGCGCTCCCGACGGTGGCGGACGCAACCTCGGGCCGCGGCCGATGGAAACCGTGCTCGCGGGAACCGGCGGCTGCACCGCGTACGACGTGGTGGTGATACTCAGGAAAAGCGGCCAGAACGTTTCGGCCTGCGAGGTCCGTCTGAGCGCCGAGCGCGCGGAGGCCGACCCCAAGGTATTCACCAGGATCCACATGCACTTCGTCGTGCGGGGAAAGGATCTGAAGCCATCGCTGGTGGAGAGCGCGATCAAGCTTTCCCACAACAAGTACTGCTCGGCCTCCATCATGCTCGGCAAGACGGCTCAGATCTCGCACGACTTCGAGATCCTGGCCGACTGAGCCCGCGCGCTCAGATCCAGTAGGACAGATTCGTCATCAGGCGCGCGGCCAGTCGCATGCTCCGCTTCACCGGCTCCGGCAACTCGCGTGCGCCCAGCGATTCGGCGGTCCTGGCATGTCCCGCCTCCTCGCGCCGCATCGTCTCGATGACGGCGCGGGTCGTCTCGTCGCGGGGACTCAGCCGATCGAGGTGTCCCCGCAGATGCTCCTCGACCTGCTTCTCCGTCTCGGCGAGGAATCCCAGGTTCCAGGCGTCTCCCAGTTTCCCCGCCGCGTAGCCGAGGGCGACGGAGCCCGCGTACCACAGGGGATTGAGGAAACTCGTGCGGCCTCCGAGCTCGCGGATGCGCTGCGCGCTCCAGGCGAGGTGGTCGGCTTCCTCGCGCGCCGCGCTGGCGAGCGCCGCCCTGATTTCGGAGCTAGAAGACGCAAGCGCCTGCCCCTGGTAGAGCGCCTGGGCGCAGACTTCACCGCAGTGATTGACACGCATGAGCGCCGCCGCATGGCGGCGCTCGGCGGAGGTGAGCGTGGTATCGGCCGGGTCCTTCGCGGGAGCCGGCCGTTCGGCGACCGGACTCCCGGCCACGGCCCGCAGGGCCTTGTCGAATTCTGCGATGAGGCGGTCGGCGTTCACGAGGCCAGGATAGCCCGGTGCTTTGGCTGCGGCAAAGGGCGAAGGGCGAAATAAAAA
>DASSJA010000124.1:0-10823 GCA_035691445.1 Burkholderiales bacterium
GCGCAAATGCGGATTGTCGTCGCCCACGGTCCGTAGGCGCTCCTTCACCGCCTGCAGACTCTCCACCCTGAAGCCGATGTGGTCGGGCCCGGGCCGGGCGATGCCGCTGCCCTCGAAATCGAGGATGCTCCAGGGCATGAGGACCAGCGTGACCCTGCCGTCGCTCAGATAGTGGTTCGGGTCACCGGGCTTCCTCGCCGGCCGCTCGAACCCGAACAGCTCGGCGTAGAACTCCGCCACCTCGTCGGCGTGCAGGGTGCGCAGCGCCAGATGGCTGATGAAGCGCGCCTGCTCGCGCGGGGGCTCGACGTAGACCGAGGTGCGATTCTCCATGTCCTCCTGCGAGAGGTCGAAGAGGTTGCCCGCGGGATCGTGGGCGCTGACGCCGGCAAAAGGGCGCGTGCTCGGGCGCTTCAGAACCTGGAGGGCAGGGTAGCGCCCCCGCAGCCGCGCGCAGACGCGCTCGACGTCGTCCACTTCGACCCCGAAATGATCGAGCCCCGCCGGGCGGCCGGCCTTGCGCGGATTGATGTTGAGGCCGACGTAGCCGTCGCTGACGGTCACCGCCCGCTCCGCCCGCTTGTCGGGCGCGGTCCTCATGCCGAACACCGCTTCGTAGAATCGGCCCTCGAGCGCGTACTGGTCGCTGACGATGGCGATGTGCCTGATTTTCGCGGACATGGTCGGAGATGGTGTGCTCTAGCGGCTTTGCAGAAATATTTCCCGGAACTCCCTTTCGTTCCGCTCGGCTTGGCGCGCGAGCTGCGGGCTGACGTAGTGCAGCTTCAGCGGAGCGGAGGCCGGCCCTCGCGCGAGGTCGTTGCGCGCGGGCACGCGCCCGCGATCGCGGATAAGCGCCTGGCCTTCCGCCGAAAGCAGGAGATCCACGAAGAGGCGCGCGGCGTTCGGATGCGGCGCCCTGGCCGATACCGCGACCTGGCTGGTAGAGGTGACGATCGGGTCGAGGGTCCTCACCCAATCGACGGGCGCTCCGGCGCGCCTCGCCTCGTCCACCTCGGCGGCGTGCACCAGGGCCAGGGGAAAATCGCCCGCGACCAGGAGCTGGGTGAGCAGGCTGTGGCCGCGGCGCAGCTGCGGATTCTGGCGCGCGAGCGCGCGCATGAAAGCCTCGCCTTTTTCCCTGCCGAGATAGTCAAGCATGGCGGCGTACCATTCGACGTCGCTCTCGTCCATCGCGAACTTGTCCTTCCATCCGGGCTGCAGCAGGTCTTCCCAGCTCTTCGGAGCATCGGAGCGAGGCACCAGACGCGTGTTGTAGCCGACGACGTACTGGCGAACGTAGATCGCCGCCCAGCGGCCCTCGGGGTCGACCGCGCCCCGGGGAAATCCCGAACGCGCCTGCGGTGAGGCGTAGACGGCGAGCAGCCCTTCCTGCGCGAGCGCATCCATGTCCAGGGAGTTGAAGGAAACCACGTCCCAGAAAAACTTTCCGGCGCGCATCTCGGTGAGAATGCGCGTGCGGATCTTTTCCCCCGTCTGCCGCAGGATGGTGACGTTCAGGCCCGGATATTTCCCCTCGAAGCGCCTTCGCAGAGGCGCCGAGTCCGGGGTGTTCATCGCGGTGTACCAAACGACCTCGCGCTCGCTTCTGGCCGCGTCGACCGAGGGCGTGGTTTGCGCAAAGGCGGGGCCGGCTGCGACGCAAAGCGCCGCGAGGAGCCGCACCGACCCGGGGATATTTCTCGACATGACGTGCCCTGGCGGAAGCTTGCCCTCGACGAGCCCTTTTGGCAACGTGTTCGCGACAAAGAGCCCGGGCCGTGCCAGAATTCCGCCTTCACGCCGCTGGTCATCCGGGAGGACGCCATGCTGACGCAGCCAATCGGTCCCCTAGCCAGTCTCGACGAGAGCGCATTGCGCACGCTCGCACCGCACGGCGCCGCGCGCTCTTATCCGAAGAATGCGGTGATCATCAACGAAGGCGACGAGACCGACTCCCTGTATGTCCTGCTCTCCGGGCGTGTCAAGGTGTTCGTGAGCGAGGAGGACGGCAGGGAGGTGGTGCTCAGCACCATCCGGGAGGGCGGCTACTTCGGCGAGCTGGTGATCGACGGGGGCCCGCGTTCCGCCTCGATCATGGCGCTCGAGCCCTGCCGCTGTTTCGTGATCCCGATGGGCGACATCGAGGGACTGCTCGAGCACAACCCGCTGTTCGGTCGCCACCTGATCCACCTGCTGATCAGCAAGGTGCGCAGCCTCGTCAAGCAGGTTCGCGATCTGGCCCTGAAGGACGTCTACGGGCGCTTCGCCAAGTTCGTGGACGAGAACGCTATCGAGCACAACGGCGCGCGCGTGGTGCCCGAGCGCCTGACCCAGCAGGACATCGCGGCGCGGATCGGCGGCTCGCGCGAGATGGTGAATCGCATCGTCAAGGACCTCACCGCCGGCGGCTATATCTCGGTCGACGCCAAGCAGATCACGGTTCACAAACGGCTCCCCGCGCACTGGTGAGAGCCGCGAACGGCCCGGCTCGTCCGGGCCGGCCGCCGGAAAATGTGCATGCGCCACAAAACCGCAGTGCCGCGCGCCGGCTTCCGCGCCCGAGTGTGCATGCGTCACAATCCCGCTGCGTCGAGTGACGTCGAGCGCGTGCCTTAGCAAGCCTAAAGTGGTCTCCATCGGGCAGGCGAATTCCGCGGCCCGCAAACAAACGAGGAGACCAAGATGAACAACCGCAAAAGCACCACCGGCGAGTCCGGATCCTTCAACCTCTTTACGCTCGCCGTCGCCGCCATCGCGGTCTGCACCGTAGGCGTGCTGATCATGCTCGCGCCCGCCGCGGCGACCTCCGAATCTTCGGCCCAGATCAGCGCGACTCCCGCCGCGGTCGGCGACGGCCCCGGCTATCTCCCCGCCCAATACGTCAATCAGGCAAGGGAAATCGAGCCGGTGCAGGACTACTCCGCCGCTTTCTGAACGGAGAAGCGAAAGATCATGCTGGGCCTGACTCGCCGCCGGCCGGGAGGGTAAGGGCCGGTGGCGGGAGCGGGACGAGCCTGGAGCGTGCTCCAGGCTTTTTTTTTGCTTCGCGGGCGCCTGCGGCCGGGGCCGCTTCGTCTACAATTGGCCGGGCGGCCGGCGCGAACCGCGTACCTGGTACCACGATCCTGAAAGGACCGTTAGGATCTGTCGCGGAGAAAAGGAACGCATGTTGCGCAACGACACCGATTCCTGGGGCGCGCCAGCGAAGCTGTTTCACTGGGTCATGGCGCTGCTCATCTTCGCGCAGATCGCCCTCGGCCTGACCGCGGTGGCCTGGCACATCTCGCCGACGAAGCTCGACCTCTTCGTCTGGCACAAGTCGACCGGGATGCTGATCCTCGCGCTCCTCGCGCTGCGCCTGCTGTGGCGGCTCGCCAACCGCGCGCCCGCCTTGCCGGCGAACATGCCCGCCTGGGAGCGGGCCTCGGCGCACGCCAGCCATTTCCTCCTCTACGCGCTGATGATCGCCCTGCCCGCCACCGGATGGGTCATCAGCTCGGCCAGCAATGTTCCGTTCAGGATTTTCTGGGCGATCCCGCTGCCCGCGATCGTCGCGCCGGACAAGGCCGTCGCCGATTTGTTTTCGACGGTGCACGGGTGGCTGGTGACGCTGCTCGCGCTCGTGCTGGTCGCGCACATCGGCGCGGCGCTCCGACATCACTTCGTCAGGCGCGACACCGTGCTGACGCGAATGCTTCCCTGGAGAACGCCGTGACGAGAATCGCCTCCCTCCTCGGACTCTGCGGCCTACTCCTGGCGGGTGCTGCGCCGCTTTCCGCTCAAGGCGCGGACTGGAAGATGGTCCCGGCCGGCAGCAAGCTCGAGTTCATCGCCACCTTCGAGAAGAACCCGGTCCCGGGCATGTTCAAGGAGTTCGACACGCGCCTGCGCTTCGATCCGGGCAAGCCCGCCGGGAGCCGCCTCGACGTCACCGTCAAGGTGACGAGCGCCGACATGAATATCGCCGACGTGAACAAGGAGATCCGCGGCAAGGACTGGTTTGACTACGCCGGATTCCCCCAGGCCGAGTTTCACTCCGCCGACGTGCGCCGGGCGGGAAGCGGTTACGCGGCGCGCGGCACGCTCACGCTGAAAGGCGCGAAGCAGCAGGTCGAGGTGCCGTTCACCTGGACGGATTCCGGCGACAGCGCCGTCATGGAAGGCGAGTTCACGGTGAAGCGCGGCGCGTTCGGCATCGGCACAGGCGAGTGGGCGGCGACAGACACGATAGGCGCGGACGTGAAGGTCAGGTTCAAGGTGAAGTTGCGCAGGGGCGGCTAGGGATGCGTCCACACCTTCATCGCGCCGCCCGCGCGGCGGCCGCGCTCGGCCTGTTCCTCGCGGGCTGCGCGCCGCTCGTGCGCGTGCAGCCGCCGCTCGCCCCCCCGGCGGAGTTTCCCGAAGGCCATTACCTCGAGGCCCTGAAGCAGGGCAGGCCGGTGTTCCGCGTCGATCCCTCCGAGTCGCTGGTCGTGATCGAGGTGCGCCGCGCCGGGTCGCTCGCGCGCCTCGGGCACGATCACGTGGTGGCGAGCCACGAGGTCGTCGGATACATCGCGCGCGACGAAGGCCGCGCCGACTTGTACCTTGCTCTCGCGCGCCTCGCGGTCGACGAGCCCGAGCTGCGCAAGGAGGCGGGCTTCGACACCCAGCCCACCGAGGCCGACGTCGAGGGAACGCGGAGCAACATGCTCGAGAAGGTGCTGGAAGCGGAGAAATTTCCCTTCGCGCTCATCGGCGTCACCGGCGCGAATGCCGGGGAGAGCAGGACAACGCTCGCCGTCGCGATCACGCTGCACGGCTACACGCGCACGCTGCACGTGCCCGCGGAGATCGAGGCCGATTCGGAGAAGATGAGCGTGTCCGGGAGGCTCGCGTTCAACCAGAGCGATTTCGGCATCACACCCTATTCGCTCCTCGGCGGCGCGATCGCGGTCAGAGACGGACTCGAGCTGCGTTTCCGCATCCGCGCGCGGCGGTTGCCGCAATAGGCGCGTCATGACATCGACGTGGACCGATCCCTTTCCGGGCAATTTCCAGTGGTCGAATGCGACACTCGTGTGCAAGGGCATGGCACCATACGGCGCAGTGGCGCCCGGGGAGATCGAGCGCATCTGCGAGCGCCTGAGGGCGCGCGGGCCGCAGGACCCCGAGGCGTGGTGGCAGGAATGGTGCGCGGAGGCCGAGCGGATCGAGAAGCTCGCGGATCGGGCGGCGAAGGAAGGCCGCGATGCCACCGCGGGGAACCTGCACCTTCGCGCCGGCAACTATTACTACACGGGCGAGCGCTTCGTTCCCCTGGGCGACAAAAAGCTCGAGATCTACAGGAAGGCACTCCGCTGCTATCAGGACGGGCTGAAGCGCCGGTATTCGGGGATCGAATTCTGCGAGGTGCCGTACGAAGGCAGCGCGCTTCCCGCCTATTTCATGAAGTCTGCGACGGGGAAACGCGCTCCCACGGTCGTGCTCTTCGACGGCATGGACAACTGCAAGGAGATGAGCGTCCTCTTCGCGGGCCTGGAGTTCTCCCGGCGCGGATTCAACACGCTCGCGATCGACGGGCCGGGGCAGGGCGAGACGCTGCGGCTCCGCAAGATCTACGCGCGCCACGACTACGAGGTGCCGGGCACGGCCGCCTGGGAGTTCGTCGCCGCACGGCCCGACGTCGATCCGGAAAAAATCGTCGTCATGGGGTACAGCTTCGGCGGCTACTACGCGCCGAGGATCGCCGCCTTCGAAAAACGCTACGCCGCCTGCGTGTGCCTGGGCGCCCTGCATTGGGACCTGCATGCCTGGCAGAAGAGAATCAGGGAGCAGCTCGCGGCCGATCCGAAGAAAAGCGCGCAGTCGAACTTCCAGTTCCAGTGGATCCTCGGCCTTTCCGATTCGGAGGCGGCGCTGGAGCGCGCCAGGCTCTTCACGCTCGCTGGCGTCGCGGAGAGAATCACCTGTCCAGTGCTCATCACCCACGGGCAGAACGACCGAGTCGTGCCGGTGCAGGCGGCTCACGATCTCCATGCCGCTCTGAGGACCCCGAGGAAAACGCTGAAAATCTTCACGCCCGAAGAGGGCGGAGCCGAGCACTGCCATGTGGACGATCGGCCGCTGGGGATGGCTTTCATCGCCGACTGGATCGCCGCCAATCTGTAGCTGACAATATGCGCATACCGGCAGACCTCGAGCCACACGCGCGGACGGAAATGAGGAGAGGAAGAATGAAGCGAGGAATGGTGTCTTCCATTGCCGCAGCGCTCTTTGCGCTCGCCCACGGTGCCTTTGCGCAGTATCCCGCCAAGCCGATCCGCCTGGTCGTGCCTTTTCCGGCGGGCGAGTCGGTCGACGCGACGGCGCGCCTGGTGAGCCAATCGTGGTCGGCGGCGCTGGGCCAGCAGGTCGTGGTCGACAATCGCGGCGGCGCCGGCGGGACGATAGGCAGCGAAGCGGTGGCGAAATCCGCGCCAGACGGCTACACGCTCCTGTGGGGCAACGTCGGGCCGCTCGCGATAGGCCCGAGCCTGTATCCGAAGCTCGGCTATGACGTGGCGCGCGACTTCTCGCCGGTGTCGCTGGTGGCGACGCTGCCTTTCGTGCTGTTCGCGAGCCCGAAGCTCCCGGTGAGTTCGGTGATCGAGCTCCTCGCTTACGCGCGCGCGCACCCCGGCGAGCTCAATTTCGGCTCGACCGGGGTCGGCTCGGGCCTGCACCTGATCGGCGAGCTCTTCAAGAACAAGGCGGGGATCGACATCGTGCACGTTCCGTACAAGGGCGTGGCGCAGGCCTTGCCCGAGATGATGTCGGGCAAGGTGCAGATGGCGTTCAACACCATTCCGGCTTTCCTGCCGCACGTGAAGGCCGGGCGGCTCAAGGCGCTCGTGATCACGGCGCCGGAGCGCTCGCCGCTCCTGCCCCATGTGCCGACGACCGCGGAGGTGGGATTGCCCGGAGTGCAGGGCTCCTCCTGGCACGTCGTGGTCGCGCCCGCCGGCACGCCGCGCTCCGTCGTCGACACGCTGAATCTCACCCTGGTCGAGACGATCGCCCTGCCTGCGGTGAACGGCGCGCTGATCGCCCAGGGCGCGAGGCCGGTCGGGAGCTCCCCCGAGGACCTCAGGGACTTCATGCAGGAAGAAGCCGTGAAGTGGGCGGACGTGATCCGCGTCTCGAAGGCGCGCGCCGACTGAGGAAAAGAAAGGGCGCGTACGGACGGGAAGTCCGCACGCGCCTCTTATGTTGACTACGGATTGAGCACCGCGCTCGCTTGGGCTTTCGTAATGAGCGCGCTGGCGTCTTCCTGCAACAGGAAGCCCTTCGCCACCGCGTTCGCGGCGGCGGCCGTTACCGCAGCCACGTAGCCCGCGTGATCCTTGTAGCGCTCCTCGAGCGACAGGCGCGGATCGCCGTTCGCCAGGCGCTCGGCCTTGGTCTCGGCGAAGGGGATCATGCCGCCCACGTAATCGCAGAGCTGGTCCTTGTGGAACGGGCGGAATTGCGCCAGCGGGGGGCTGCCCCGCCCGTCGGTGATGTTCCAGCCGAGGTAGGTGCCCAGCGGCGCATCGCGCAGCACCACCGGGACACCGCCGATCTCGTTGCCGTCGGCGTCGACGCGCGGAACCAGCATCTTGATGACGCGCTTGATCGGCGGGGGGACATTGGTGGGCACACCCGACGCGTCGCTGGGATCGAAATCGGGGCCCCAGTCGTAGTCGAGGACCGGATTGATGAAGTCCGACTCAGGGGCAGTCGGCCTCAGACCCGGAATGGTCGGGAAGCCCATGGCAGCCTTGTTAGCCTCGACGAGGTCCGGTCGGTGCTTGTGATGCCCGTCGTGCCCTTCGCCTTTGTCGTCCCCGTCGCCCTTGTGCCCGTGCCCGTCGCCGTCATCGTCATCATCGTTCGCCATCTCGTCGGGATCGAGCCTCGGCCACAGGCTGGGCGGAGGCAGCGTGCCCTGCATCACCCAGTTTCGGAAGTGCACGCGCAGCGCATTCTGCGTTTCGGTGTGCGGCACCGGATTGGCGGGAAAGATGCCCGTGCCGTAATTGTTTCCGGGACAGCCCGCCCCGACGGTCGGCAGGCCGACCCCGGGAAGGCTGGTGTCGAAGCCGCCGCCACCACCACCGTGCGTGGTGCTCGGGATATAGTAGCGACGCACGTTCTTCGGCAGCGGAATGTCCTTCTTCGCGTCCGTGCCCACCCATTCGGGCGTGAGCTTCAGGGCCCACACTTCGGCCGAGCCGAAGTGCTCGATGATCTTCGGGCAGGTGTGCGATTCCCTGCATCGGTCGAGAATGCCCCGCCTCGGAAGGTGGCGGACGTGGTCGGGGTAGTCGCCCCACCACTGCGGCCCTTCGCTGCCCGCCTGGTAGAGCTCGAGCACGCCGTCGGGCTGCGCCCAGCGGAAGTTGAGCGCAATGCGGCGGCCCGCGATGATGGGCCACATGCCGTCGTGCACCTGGCGGCGGGCTTCGTCCTGGTTGAAGCCGAGATGGAGCCAGCCCCTCAGGAAATTGCCCGACTGCGACACGCCGCGTCCGATACTCCAGGTGATGCGGCCGGCCACGGGGTTCGGCGTGCCGACGTCGTCCGCGGCAGCGTATTTGAAGAAGGAACCCACGTCCCGCCACGCGGCGAAGCCGGCGCCGAGCACATAGGGATCCTTGGCCGTGTAGACCACCTGATAGAGCTTCGTGGGATCGAATCCACCGTTGAGGCAGATCTGCACCGGCAGGGCCGTTAGCGGCAAGGGTGCCGCGAACGTGCCGCCGCCGCAGAATTTCCATTCAGTGCTGGGGATAGCGACCTCTCCAGTGACGACGCCTTCCATGGTTTCGTGCTCGCGCGACACCAGCGTCGCTTTCGTCGTATCCAGGCTCGCCGGGAGGTAGGGCACGGGGTTCGTCTGCACGATCAACGCCTGCGCACCGGGGCCGCTGCGGTTGACGATGCGCCCGAACACGAGTCCGGTCACTGCGGAGCCGTCACGATTCCTGGCCACCGGAACCTGGACGAAGTGCCTGCCCCCGACCAACTCGGTCGGACGGACGGCGGTGCCGTTGGCGGCGTTGATGGCGGAGTTGTCGCCTTGCCAGGCGCTGGCCAGTCCCACGTCGCCGAAGTTACGCTCCTGTACCCCGATGGTGAGCGGCGAGCCGCGATTCGGAACGTCGTGCCACATCAGGCCGCTGATGGCCGACGCATCCACCGGCAGGGTCAGCACCCAGGAGGCGACGTACCTGACCTTGCCGTCCGGATCCTTCCCCAGCTCGATGTCCTGGATGATCGCATTCAGCGGATCCTCCGGGTTCAGCTCACCGAAGGCCCGGCCGGAAATCTGCTTGTACTGGATGGTCTGGCCGGTCGCCGCCGTCAGCGGCTGCTGGTCGTCGATGACTATCTTGGTGACGCGCGCGTCGGCGGGCGCGGTCCACGCGAGCAGCGCGGCGAAGGCGGAGGAGGTCAGGGCGAGGCTGCGAAGCGTGTGCGAGGGGAAAGACATGCTGGAGTTCTCCTTGATCGGGTTGGGGGATACCCACTCCAATGCCGGATCGCGGTGTTGATTGGAATTTGTTCGTTCCGGCGAGCGCATAATATAAGTCATCCCACGTGCGGGCGATATAGTCATCACATATGAAACGCCTTCGCATGATCGCGTCTGACGCGCGCTCGCGGCCGTGAGCGGCGCGGCAGCGCAACAAAAAACCGTCGTGGTGCTCGGCACAGCTACGCCGGGCGGCGGCTTTCCGGTATACGGAACGGCTTACTCGAGCACCTTGAACGAGATGGACCCGATCCTGTCGGTCGAGCCGAAGAACACCAAGGGCAGCACCGAGAACATCCCGCTCCTCGAGGCCGGCAGGATCGACATCGGCCAGGCTACCGGTGAAGTGACCTACCAGGCCTTGCAGGGAATCGGACGGCCGAAGGCGGACCTGCGCATCATCAACACGATGTACTCGAACTTCGGCATGTTCGTGGTGCGCGCGGGCAGCCCGGCGCGGACGATCGCCGACCTGAAGGGCAAGCCCATCGCCTGGGGCGCGTCGGGCTCGGGCTTCGTCGTGCTCGCACGCTACGTGCTCGACGGGCTGGGCCTCGACCTCGACCGCGATTTCAAAGCCGTCTATCTGGAGAAGGCGGGCGACGGTCCCGCGATGGTGCAGGACGGTCGCGTGGCCGCGCTGTGGGGCGGCGGCATCGGCTGGCCGGGATTCACGGCCATGGCCGGGGCGCCGGGCGGCGCGCGCTTTATCGCGCCCGCATCCGCGGACCTGAAGCGCGTGCTAGACAAACACGGCTTCATCAAACCGATCCACGTTCCGGCAGGCAGCTATCCGGGGCTGGATTCGGCGCTCGTCGCGCCCGGCTCGTACTCGTTCGTGCTCGCGGCCCCGTCGCTGCCCGAGGACACCGCTTACCGCCTCGCCCGGGCGCTGCACCACGGGAAGAGCCTGATCGCCGCGCGCCACGCACAAGGGCACGAGTCGACGCTGGAGAGCACGCTCGCTGCCGCGCCGCGGCGGGACCTGATCCACCCGGGCGTGCTGCGCTACATGCGCGAGGCGGGAATACTTCACTGACCGCCCGGATTCCGGGAACGGTCCGCACCGCGCTGTCCTGCTCAGCGGGATTGCCGCACGGCGCGGATGCGCCACTGCACGAGCAGCGCGACGCACGACGCGCTCACGCAGATCACGCATACCGCAAGCCAGCCGTAGTGCGCGAGCGCGGTGCTCGCAAGGAACGCGCCGGCCGCGTTTCCGGCCCAGATGTGGGCGCCGAAAACGGTGTTGAAGCGGCTGCGCGCGTCCGGCGCGACCGCG
>DASSJA010000125.1:0-3453 GCA_035691445.1 Burkholderiales bacterium
GTCACGGGCGATTTCTTCCCAACCCGCGGTTATGCGGTCGGTCAGATAGCCGCGATCGAGCGCCGGCGCTGCGATGCGCGCGGTCTCCAGGGACGCCGGCTGAAACGAGGAGAGCAGGGGCTTGCGCCGGGTGTCACGCCACAGCCTGGCGGCGAGTTGCGCGGCGGCAGTGCCGGTTTCGCGCTCGAATCCCTCTGCCGGCTTGATCTCGATATTGGCCCACAGCCCGAGCTCGACGCACAGCCGTCCGGCCTGCTCGAGCGAAGGCACGCGCTCGCCGCGGTGCGCGGCGCCGAACCACGCTCCCGCGTCCAGGCCGGCTATCTTCGCGTAAGGCATCGCGGATACGGCCCCGCGCCCGTTCGTCGTGCGATCGAGCGTTTCGTCGTGGATGAGCAGGGGGATCTTGTCCGCCGACAGCATGACGTCGAACTCGACGGCGCCGAAACCCATTGCCGCGGCTTTGCGAAATCCGGCGAGGGTATTCTCGGGAGCCAGCGTTCCGCCGCCGCGATGGCCGATGATCCGCGGATAGGGCCAGGGTCGATGCATGCGTCGTCGTCCGCTCGGGCAGCACGTATTATAGCCAGGGGAATCGACCGGACTCGCGGAAACGCGGGCGAAAAAAAACGGGGGAAGGGAGGGTTTCCCCCGTTTAGCCGCCGTTTGCTGGGCCGGCGGGCAACCTGAAGCGCTCCGCGTAGGGTTCCCGCCGGGCGCCGTGGAACTATGACGGCATCATATCACCTGGCCTGAGGGGGAACAAGCTTGCGGCGCTTTCTCGCCGGCCAAATTCCGTGCGCCTTGTGCACAATCTAACGAAGTCCGATTTCCGAAACCGTGCCGTCGTGACTTTTTCACGCATCCGCTTGCACCGGGACCACGCGGGCACCGCCCGCGCGCCCGCTCCTCTTCGAACACACACCTCTGCTCGATGCTAGTATTGCCCGGTTCCCTCTTGCGAATCCCGCGCATGGGTACGGCCCGCTTTTCCCTGCTCCGAATCCTGGCAGACGGCAAGGTTCACTCCGGAGAGCGAATCGGCCGCGCGCTGGGCTTTTCCCGAGTCGAGGTCGGCACAGCCGTCAGGCGGCTCGAGGCGCTGGGTCTGCGCGTCCTCAGGATTCCCGGTCGCGGCTACAAGCTTGCGGGCGAGCTCGACTTGATCGACGCGCGCCTGCTTCCTGCAGGGCTGGCGGAAATTTCCCCCGGCCTTCGCGTCGAGGTATTGGACGAATGCTCGTCGACCAGCACCGTCCTCGCTCAGCGCGCCGCCGGAGGCGCCGCGCACGGCACCGTGCTCGTATGCGAACATCAAAGCGCCGGACGCGGCCGGCGCGGCAAATCCTGGATCTCCGCGGTCGGCGACAGCCTGACGTTCTCCTTGCTGTGGCGCTTCTCGCGGGGCGCCGGAACGCTGGCGGGCTTCAGTCTCGCCGTCGCCGTGGCCGTGGCGAAGGCGCTCGAGCGGCTGGGCACCGACGGCGTCTCCGTGAAATGGCCGAACGATTTGTTTTGCGACGGCCGCAAGCTCGGCGGAATATTGATCGAGACTGCGGGCGACGCTGCGGGGCCGAGCACCGCTATCGTGGGAGTCGGTATCAACGTGCGCCTGGGCGGGCCGGCGCGACGGCGGATCGGCCGCCAGGCGACCGACGTCGCGAGCCACAATCGCGCGACGCCGTCGCGGACCATCCTGTTGATCAACCTGCTCGCGTCCATGGTCCCCGCGCTGGAGCAGTTCTCCCGCGAGGGCTTTGCGCCGTTCCGGCAGGAATGGACCCGGCGCCACGTGTGGCAAGGCAGGCGGGTCGTGGTTTCACAGGCCGACGAGCGGGTGGCGGAGGGCAAGGTGGTCGGGGTCGCGGAGGACGGCGCGCTCGTGCTCGCCTCGGTCAGGGGCATAGAGCGGTTCCACAGCGGTGAGCTCTCGCTCAGGCCGGGATGATGCTGGCGATCGACTGCGGCAATTCGCGGCTTAAGTGGGGGCTGCGCGAGAACGGCGCCTGGCTCAGAACCGGCAGCGTGCCGGTCGGCGAGCTGGCGGGCCTGGAGAGGCTATGGAGGAATATCGCTGCCGTCGAGAGGATCGTCGTCGCGAACGTCGCGGGCCGGACCGTGCGCCGGCGGCTCGCTGCGGTTTTCGCCAGACGGTCCCTGGTTCCGACCTGGGTGGAGGCGAAACGACGCCAATGCGGTGTTGTAAACGGCTATGGCAAGCCGGCGCAGCTCGGAGCAGACCGCTGGGCCGCGCTCATCGGTGCCTGGTCGATGGTGCGCGGCCCATGCCTGGTCGTCGCCGCGGGCACCGCGACTACGGCGGATGTCTTGACGAGCGGTGGCAGGTTTGCCGGCGGCGTGATTCTTCCCGGCCTCGATCTCATGAAGCGGTCGCTCGCGCAAAGCACGGCGGGGCTTCCGCTCGTCAAGGGGCGTTTTTCGGAAGCCCCCGGGAATACCGCGAATGCGATCGAAACAGGCTGCCTCCTCGCGCAGGCCGGCGCGATAGAGCGTGCCTTTTCGGGCATGGAACGCGGCGCGGTGTGCGTGCTCACCGGCGGGGCGGCCGGCCGGATCGCGCCCCACCTGAGCGTACCCCTGCGGCTCGTGGATAATCTCGTCCTCGAAGGCCTGGCGCGAATCGCCGAGGAACCGATCAAGTGACCCCCGCACTCCCGTGAGAATCGTCTTTTACGTGCTTCTGCTCGCCAATCTCGGTTTTTTCGCCTGGACTTTTCTGGGCGGCGGACTACCCTCGGACGAGGCGCAGCTCGTCGACCAGCAACTCAACGCGCAGGAGATACGCCTGCTCAGCGCCGATCAAGTCGCGAAATTTGCCGCGGAGCGCGCCAAACAGATCGCCGAGCGCCCCAAGCCGTCTGCCAAAGCGGCCCTCGTCGCGTGTCTGGAGCTCGGGGCGTTCAGCCTTGGCGACGCCCCGCGCGTGCAGCAGGTCCTCGAACCCCTCGCTCTGGGATCGAGGCTCTCCCAGCGGCGCGCCGAAGAAGTCGCGAGCTACTGGGTGTTCATGCCGCCGCAGCGCAACCGCCAGGCGGCAACCCAGAAGGCGGGCGAGCTCAAGAAGCTCGGAGTCGAAGACTTCTTCATCGTGCAGGAGGACCCCAAGCTCCGGTTCGCGATTTCCCTCGGCGTGTTCAAGACCGAGGAAGCGGCGCGCGCGCGGCTCGCGGAGCTCAGATCGAAGGGTGTGCGAACGGCCCGCATCGGTCCCAAGGAAACCTCCGTGCAGAAAGTCTATTTCGCCGTCAAGGATGTTCCCGAGGCGCTGGTGGCGAAGCTGAACGACGTGCGGCAAAGCTTCGCCGGGAGCGAGCTCAAGGACTGCGCGCCCGAGGAAAAACGCGCCGGAAATTGAATCGTTCCCTCGTCGCGCTAGCCGCCGCGGATCTTGTCGAGCAAGGCCGTGGTGGAGAGCTGGTGCCTGAAGGGTAT
>DASSJA010000126.1:0-4104 GCA_035691445.1 Burkholderiales bacterium
GCCTCGCCGGCGACGGCCTTGCTGAGCAGCGTCTTGCCCGTGCCCGGAGGTCCGACGAGGAGCACTCCCTTCGGGATGCGCGCGCCCAGGGCGACGAACTTCTCCGGATATTTCAGGAACTCCACGATCTCGGTGAGCTCCTGTTTCGCTTCGTCGACCCCGGCGACGTCGGCGAACGTGATGGCCGGCTTGTCGCCCGCGATCATCCGCGCGCGCGACCGGCCGAACGAGATCGCCTGGTTGTTGCCGCTCTGCGTCTGACGGAGGACCCACCACATGAAGGCGGCGATCAGGACGACCAGGATGATGTTGGGCAGCAGCACGCTGAGCAGGTAGGTGCCGCTGTTGTTGTTCTCGAACTTGATGTCCGTCTTGCCGGTGAAGTCGTTCGCCCAGCACGGGCTGGTCGAGCAGTCGGGCACGGTCACGTTGTGCTTGCCGCCCGAGCTGTCCACCGCGACAGCGTCCGTGCCCTTGATGTCGACGGACTTGACGGTGCCGTCCTGGATGCTGTTGACCAGCTTCGAGTAAGACCAGTCGCTCGCGCCCTGGTTGCCCTGCAGCGACTGCCAGGTGAACCAGAAAACGAGGCCGAGGACGACGATCAAAGCAAAGTAGAAAAGGCTGGAGCGGGGCAGGCGACTCAACTCGACTCTCCTCGAGGACTGTTGGCGGATTCTAGCACGGGCTTTCTTTGACTCCCCGAAAGCATACGGGTCACCGTTACGTGGGTGGACGGTTCGCCTGGAATTGCGACCAGCTCGTCGTCGATGGCCACGCCGGGCACCCAGGCCAGTCGCTCACCGCTCATGACGAGCGGCCAGCCGTCCCGCTCCTCGCGCGGGACGCGTGCGTCGACGAAGACGTCCTGCAGCTTGCGGGTGCCGCGTCGCTGGTGGATGCGCATTCCGGGCCTGCGGAACGCGAGCTTGAGCTCCAGCCCCGGCCGGAGGTGCGCAGCGCCTGCCTCCGAGCAGCCGTGGCAGGACCTCGTGAGCATGGTCACGTCCATCAAAGGAACAACGCCGGAAACGACCTCCGCGCGCGAACCGACCACCCTGAAGCGGAGGCCACCGGGGAGATCGATCCCGCGGCCGCCCCGCTTGCGCGAAGCCAGGAGCGCCAGCATCGCCCGGATCTGGGCGCGGCTCAGCCCCGGTTCGGCGCCGCCCGCGCGCCGGTAGAGGGTCCGCATGCATTCGGCGGCGACAGGCTCGGGAAGCGCCGCGATGACGGCCGCGCCGGCGGCCCCGCCGCCCAGCACGCGCTCGGCCTCCGCCACGATCGACTCCTGGAGCTCCGCGGCGCGCCGCGCCACCCGGCGCAGCCGGCGGACGATGCCGGGGCGATCGCGCTCCAGCGCGGGCAGGAGGTCGAGACGCACGCGCACGCGGGCGAACCGGCGGTTGGTGTTCGCCGGGTCCTGTTGCGGCGTCACGCCGCGCTCGCGCAGAAACGCGTCGATTTCGCTGCGCCAGGTGTCGAGCAGCGGCCTCATGAATCTTCCGCGGTGGTCCGGCATGCCGCGAAGCCCGGCGATCCCGGCGCCGCGCATGAGGTGCAGCACCGCTCCCTCGACGACGTCATCCGCGGTGTGTCCCAGCGCGATCGTCGATGCGCCGCAGCGGTCGGCCGTGCGCTCGAGGAACTCGTAGCGCAGAGTGCGCGCGGCGGCCTGAATGGAGCCCTTGGGTAGGTCGCCGCGACGGCGCTCGCTGATCAGCTCGACGCCCAGCTCGTCGCACCAGAGCGCGACCTGTCGGGCGACGTCCGCCGAGGCGGGTTGCAGCGCGTGGTCGTAGTGCGCCGCGACGACGTCGACGCCCCGCTCGCGCAGCATCAGCAGCAGCGCGCTGGAGTCGGGTCCGCCGGAAAGGGCTACGAGCGTCGTCATCTCGGCCGCTTGAAGTCGCGGCGAAGCGCTTCGACTTCTCGGCCGACGAAGCAGCCTTCGAGGTGGTCGTTGATGAGTCCCATGGCCTGCATGAATGAATACACCGTTGTCGGGCCGACGAAGCGCCATCCCCGCTTGAGCAGGTCCTTGCTGAGCGCGGCGGCCTCGGGGCTGAACTTGGTCTTCATGAGCGCCGCCTGATCGATGAGCGCCGGGCGCGACGGGGGCGCGAACGACCAAACATAGGCCGCGAAGCTCCCCCGGTCCCTCACCACGTCTCGATAGCGTCGGGCGTTGTTGACGACGGCGGCGATCTTTGCCCGGTTGCGAACGATCCGAGGGTCGGCCATGAGCTTCTCCTGCCGCGCCGGGGTGAACCTCGCGACCGCGGCGGGTTCGAAGTTGGCGAAGGCCGCCCGAAATGCTTCGCGCTTGCGCAGGATCGTCAGCCAGCTGAGGCCGGCCATGAAGCCCTCGAGACAGAGCTTCTCGAACAGGCGGCGGTCGTCAGCGACGGGTCTGCCCCATTCGGTGTCGTGATAGGAGCGATAAAGAGGGTCGCCGCCGCCCCACCAGCATCGGGCCTTGCCGTCTTCGCCGACTTCGATGCCCGCCGTCACCTGCGCATGAGCGTGGTGGTGCCGGGTGGACTCGAACCACCGACAACGCGATTATGAGTCGCGCGCTCTACCACCTGAGCTACGGCACCAGTGCCGCGCAAAAGGCTACCCGGACTAGCGGGACGCCGCCGCTCGGGCCTTCAGCTTGCGCTTCTTGAGCCGGCGCTTCGAAAGCGCGACCCTCTTTCTCTTGTTCACGCCGCATCTCCAGATATGAAAGGAGCCGAGTGACCTCGGCTCCCTGTTGCACTCATTTGGTGGCGGAGGTCAGATTCGAACTGGCCCCCAATTGTATTGAAAGCGGTCGACGGCGCTACGCCGCCTGTTCGACCGTGCTCTTGAGGCCCTCGAGCACCGGCCCCCAGTTGGACTCGGCCATCTGGTCGGCCTCCTCCTGGCTGGGGTTGTTGTCCTGCCTGAGGGTGAGCCTGGTCTCACCGTCCTGGCCGTTGAGCTCGTAGGTGACGGTGTGGTAGTTCTCGGGCTTGTCTTCGCTGCCACCCATCGGACTCCAGTGCGTGTAGCTCAGGAGCTTTTTGGGCTCGACCGCGAGAACCGTGCCCTTGTCTTCATACGGCTTGCCCTTCCATTCGCCCCTCCAGTAGATCGGGGCGCCCTTCTTCCAGTCCGTGCTCAGCTCAGTGCCGTGCATGTACTGCTTGACCATCTCGGGCTCGGTCAGGGCTTTCCACACCTCGTCAGGCGAGGCATGGATCGTGACCGTCTTGATCGCTTCATAACCTCTTGCCACGGGATCTCCTCCTTCGTGCGGGGATTGATCGTCGGAAGGGCGCAAATGCCCTTTATGTAGCAACGCCTGGCGCACGGCCGGCGGCCTGAAAAAGAAAGGGCGCCGATGCGGCGCCCTGGTCGTTATTCGGGAGTTGGTTGCGGAGCTTGGATTCGAACCAAGGACCTTCGGGTTATGAGCCCGACGAGCTGCCGCTGCTCCACTCCGCGACGTGAATTATACCCGCGCAATTCCAGGTCATAAAAAAGCCCTCATGGATTGGGAGATGGTGACGGCGACGGCGGCGCGGTGATCAAAAAGACCTTCTCTCCAGGCTTCGAGTAGCCGTTCTGCCTTGCCTCCTCCTCATCGGCGGAGCCGTTGCTGATCGCCTGGATGTCCTTCTTGTAGCCCTCGTTCTGCGACGCGATGAGCGCGTTCTGGTTGCGCAGATCCGCCACCTGCTGCGCGAGCCGGTGCCCGATGTAGGCCTCCTGCGCGTAGCCATACAGCGCCCAGACCGCGGCCACGCCGAAGACGAGGATGAGCAGCGGCTTGCGGACGCGAAAGGTTCGCGGTCGCGGCGCGCCGGGCGGGGTCAGCGCTGATGCGTATCTAAGACTCATTGGCGGATCGTGGGCTGCGACGTTTCCGGGGACGAACGGATGCGGACTATAGCAAAAGGTCTTCGATTTGTCGGGCTCGAGTCCCTTCTAAGGCGCGTCCCAGCGTTCGACCAGCTCCGCCGCGCTCATCTCTTTGAAGGTGCGACCCTCCTCGTTGAGCGAGGACTCGAGCTTCGCGAAGCGGTCCCGGAAGCGGCGGCCCGCGACCCGGAGCGCGTCCTCCGGATTGACCTT
>DASSJA010000127.1:0-3519 GCA_035691445.1 Burkholderiales bacterium
CCGCTCAGCAAGCACGCAGGCTCGATGGCGCAGGACCTCGAGGCCGGGCGCGAGACCGAGCTCGAGGCGATGACGGGCTACGTCGTGAGGAAAGCGAAGGAGCTGGGTGTGCCGGTGCCGGTGACCGAGAGCGTGTATAGAATGGCCAAAGGCGTGGAGTATGCTTCGAGGGTGAAACGCTCGGACACGGAGGACAGATGAAGGCGTGGAAGCTTGCGACATCCCTGGTGCTGTGCGCCGCGGCGGCCGGCGCGTGGGCGCAGACCTATCCCTCGAAACCGATCCGCGTCGTCGTCGGCTTTCCGCCCGGAGGCGGCAACGACATCATCGCGCGCCTGCTCGGCGCGAAGATGCAGGAGGCCTGGGGCGAGCCCGTGGTGATCGACAACAAGCCCGGCGCCAATTCCATCATCGCCACCGAGTTCGTCGCGAAGGCGGCGCCGGACGGCTACACCCTGCTCGTCAACGCCACCGGCGGCATGTCGGTGAACCCGGTGCTGTACGCGAAGCTGCCGTACGATTCGCTCAAGGATTTCGTCCCGATCAGCATGGTGGGCTCGTTTCCGCTGGTGCTCGCGGTCAACCCCTCGTTGCCGGTGAAGTCGGTGCGGGAGCTCCTCGCGTACGCCAAAGCGAACCCGGGCAAGCTCAACTACAGCTCGGGCTCGACCTCGTTCCAGGTCGCGACCGAGATGTTCAAGCAGATGACGGGCATCGACGTGCGCCACATCCCGTACAAGGGCAGCGCGGCCTCGATCACCGCCCTCATCTCCGGCGACGTGCAGATGACGATCGTCGATACCCCGCCGGTCCTGCCTCAAATCAAGGCCGGCAAGGTCAGGCCGCTCGCGGTGACCACGGCAAGGCGCGCGGGCTCGATGCCGGAGCTGCCGACGATCTCGGAATCGGGCGTGCCCGGCTACGAGATGGCGCTGTGGATCGGCGTGTTCGCACCGGCAGCTACGCCGCGCGACGTCGCCGCTAAGCTGAACGCGGAGGTCGTGCGCATCGTCAACCTGCCCGACATCCGCGACAGGCTCGAGGGCATGGGGGTGGAGCCGCTTGGCAATACTTCCGAGCAGGCGGCCGAGTGGATCCGCGGCGAGATCGCAAAGTACGGTCCCGTCGTGAAAGCGGCGAATATCAAGGTCGAGTGAGCCGGCTGCTTCTACGCTAGTCGAAGCTCGCGACGCAGTCGATCTCGACGTTCACGCCCTTCCGGTGCGGCGTCGCGCCGACGCAGGTGCGGGTGACCTTCTCGCCTTGCATGAAATCGCGGAACGTCTCGTTGAACGCCGGGAAGTCCTCGGTGTTTCTCAAGACCACACGCATGTTGACCACGTGCGAAAGATCGAGGCCCGCCGCCGAGAGCACGCTCTTCAGGTTCGCGAGCGTCTGACGCGTCTGCTCGCGGATGTCGGGGCTCACGACTTCGCGCGTTTTCGGATCGAGCGGCCCCTGGCCGGAGACGAAGAGCAGGTTCCCGGAGCGGATCGCCTGCGCGAGCGGGGAGGGTGCGCTCTTGTCGGTGAAGCCGGTGACGGGCGCGCCCGGCGATGTGACGATCTGCTTGGGCACGGCTGCTACTCGAACGCCGCCTTGATCTCGGCCGGTATCGGCACGGCCTTGAGGCGGCTCGGATCTTCCGGGCGGGGCACCGCCCAGACCCGGATCTCGTAGCCTTCCACTGCCCGCTGCTCGCCGTTCAGCACGGCGTGGCTGATCTTGAAGGTCTTGTCGTTCCACTCCGTGATCCGGCTCTCGACGACAATCTCGTCGCGGAACTTCGAAGGCGAGAGAAACTTCGCCTTGGCTTCGACGATCGGCAGCCCGGTGACGCCAAAACGCTTGCCCAGAGAATCCCAGTCGAGCCCTACCGAATCCCAGAAGAGGCGCGTGCTCTCGTCGAACCAGATGAAATAGTTCGGATAGAAGACGATCTTCGCCGGATCGGTGTCGCCCCAGTGGACGACGACGGCGTAGCGGTACGTTTTCACGATGGAGTGCCAGCATACATTAGAATAACCGTCGCAAGGCGGTCTGGATCAGACAGCGAGGAGCGTGGCCATGGCGGATCCGAACAAGACGAAAGTGACCATCCTGACCGGCACCTATCGCGTCAAAGGCTACATCGAGCTCACGCCCGGCGCGAGGGTGACCGACTACCTGGTCGAGGCGAAGGACTTCATCGCCGTGACCGACGCCGAAGTCTGGGAAATCGGCGACCGCAAGATCCTGAGCGCGCACTTCCTCAACGTCAGCCGCCAGCACATCCAGATCGTCACGCCCGGCCACTGAAGTCGCCGCGCGTCGCTCCCGATGCCCACGAGGACCATCGCAGTGCTGCATCCCGGAGAGATGGGCGCCGCGATCGGCGCCTGTCTTGCGAGGCGCGGCCTGAGGGTCGTGTGGGCTTCCAGCGGACGCAGCGCGGCGACCCGCTCCCGCGCGAATGCCGCGGGCCTGGAGGACCTCGGTTCGATCGCCCGCGCGCTGAGCGTCGCGGACGTCGTGTTGTCGGTTTGTCCGCCGCACGGCGCGCTCGCGCTCGCGCGCGAAGTCGCCGGCCACGCGTACGGCGGCATTTACGTGGATGCCAACGCCGTTTCGCCCGAGACCGCGCGCAGCGTCGGCCGCGCCATCGAGAAGGCGGGTGCGAGCTTTGTCGACGGAGGGATCATCGGGCCGCCCCCGGTCGAGGCGGGACGCTCGCGGATCTATCTTTCGGGTAGTCCTGCGAAGGACGTGGCCGTGCTTTTCGCCGGGAGCAATCTGGAGGCGATCCCGCTCGAGGTGTCCGCCGGCGCCGCCTCGGCGCTGAAGGCCTGCTACGCGGGATGGACGAAGGGCGCCACCGCGCTCCTCGCGGCGATCCGCGCGCTCGCCAGTTGCGAAGGAATCGAAGCCGCCCTGCTCGCGGAATGGAAGCTTTCTCAGCCCGGCCTGGGGCAGCGCTCCGAGGCGGTTACGGTCCAGGCGCGCAAGGCCTGGCGCTGGATCGGCGAGATGGAAGAGATCGCCGCGAGCTTCGAGGCGGCGGGCCTGCCGGGCGGTTTTCATCTCGCCGCGGCCGATCTCTACCGCAGGCTCGGCGGTTTCAAGGACGGCGCCACGCCGCCCGTGCTTGCCGAAGTGACCGCGGCGTTGATGCGCGGCGCGCGGCGGAAGAGCGTGCCCGGCAAGAGCCGTCGCGGGGGCGCCCCGGGCGGGGAACCGGCCGGCGCGCGCTTCAAATTCGGCACCGCCGCGCTCAGGCGCGCGGAGGTCAAGCGCAGCGGGCGCGAGCGGCAGGAAGGGACCAGAGAGAAATTCAAATTCGGAAAAAGGACGGTCTGAGCGGCTCCGGGCCCTCCTTCTTCGCCTACTTCGCCTCTCCAACCCGCGTCAGCGTCGCCGGTCCCTCGCCGGCGATGATCAGCCAGCCATTCTCGTCCCGACGGCGCGATGTCGGTGCGATCCGCAAGTCATCTACCCGGCGTGAATCGGTCACGGTGTGCATTTGGCACACCAAACCGATGG
>DASSJA010000128.1:0-2352 GCA_035691445.1 Burkholderiales bacterium
CCGCGCCGGCGCGCAACGCGCTCCAGGACCTCTACGTCTCCGGGGCGCTCAAGACCGGCAAGGTGATGGTGAAGGACGAGGACGTGTGCCTGCACTGCGGCCTGTGCGCCGAGCGCTGCCCCACCGGCGCCTGGGACATGCAGAAATTCCTGCTCGACCTGACGCACGCCGGCCACGGCTGCCGGACGCCTCAGAAGAAAGCGGCCTGAACCGCATACGAAAATGAGCATGACGACGAAGAGCATTCAATCCGTCAACGCCTTCGTCGTGAAATTCGCCAACGTCAACGGCTCGGGCTCGGCCTCGGCGAACGAGCTCTTCGCCAAGGCGATCCTGCGCATGGGCGTGCCGGTCTCGCCGCGCAACATCTTCCCCTCGAACATCCAGGGCCTGCCGACCTGGTACGAGGTGCGCGTCTCGGAGTCCGGGTGGCTGGGGCGCCGCGGCGGCGTCGACCTGATGGTCGCGATGAACCCGCAGACCTGGGACCAGGACGTGAAGGAGATCGACCCGGGCGGGTATCTCTTCTACGACAACACCAAGCCGCTGCCGCCATCCAGGTTCCGCGAGGACATCAACGTCGTCGGCCTGCCGCTCACCGAGATCGTCAACCAGGCCTACAGCGATCCGCGCCAGCGGCAGCTCTTCAAGAACATCATCTACGTGGGCGCGCTCTCGGCCCTGCTCAACATCGATCCGCTGGTGATCGCCGAGCTGATCGGCGAGCAGTACAAGGGCAAGGAAGCGCTCCTGAAGCCCAACCTGAACGCGCTGCAGCTCGGCCGCACCTACGCGCTCGAGCACCTGAAGTGCCCCCTGGGCATCCGCGTCCGCCCCCTGAAAGGGGAGGCGAACATGGTGGGCGACAAGATCTTCATGGAGGGGAACGACGCCGCGGCGCTCGGGTGCGTCTACGGCGGGGCGACGGTGTGCGCCTGGTATCCGATCACGCCGTCCTCGTCGCTCGCGGAAGCCTTCACCAGGCACTGCATGCGGCTGCGCGTGGACAAGGAAACGGGCCGGAACAAGTTCGCCATCGTGCAGGGCGAGGACGAGCTCGCGTCCGTGGGCATCGCCGTCGGGGCAGGGTGGAACGGCGCGCGCGCCTTCACCGCGACCTCGGGGCCCGGGATATCGCTGATGCAGGAGTTCATCGGCCTCGCGTATTTCGCCGAGATCCCGCTCACCGTCATCGACGTGCAGCGCGGCGGGCCCTCGACGGGCATGCCGACGCGCACCCAGCAGTCGGACGTCCTGAAATGCGCCTACGCCTCGCACGGCGACACCAAGCACGTGCTGCTCTTCCCCGAGGACCCGCACGAGTGCTTCGAGATGGCGGCGCAGTGCCTGGATCTCGCCGAGCGGCTCCAGACCCCGGTGTTCCTGATGACCGATCTGGACATCGGCATGAACCACCGGCTGGCGAAGCCTCTCGCCTGGGACGATTCGCGCAAATACGACCGCGGCAAGGTGATGACCGCCGAGATGCTCGACGCGGGCAAGGAATTCGGAAGGTATCTCGACGTGGACGGCGACGGCATCCCGTTCCGCACCTACCCGGGGACGCATCCCTCCAAGGGCGGCTACTTCACCCGCGGCACCTCCAAGAACGCCTACGCGGTCTACTCGGAGGCCGGCCCGGACTACAAGTACAACATGCAGCGGCTGCTGAAGAAGTTCGAGACGGCGAAGACGCTGGTGCCCAAGCCCGTCCTCAGCGCGTCCAAGGAGCCCGCACGGTTCGGCGCGATCTACTACGGCTCGACCAGCCCCGCGATGGCCGAGGCGCTGGACGCGCTGGCGAGAGCCGGGATCTTCGTGAACGCGCTGCGCATCCGCTCCTTCCCCTTCCAGGACGAGATCTTCGACTTCGTGCAGTCACACTCCAAGGTGTTCGTGGTCGAGCAGAACCGCGACGCGCAGCTCAAAACACTCCTGGTGAACGACGCCGGCATCAACCCGGCCTCGCTCATCTCCGTCCTGCACTACGACGGCACGCCGATCACCGCGCGCTACATCACCGCCGAGATCACCCAGATCGTCTCGGCGCTGAACGTGCGGCCCATCGTCAAGGCCACGAAACCGAAGGCCGCATGACTTACCTCGCGAAACCGAAGCTGCACCACCCGACGCTGCCCAAGAACAAGGCCGGGTTCACCCGGCGCGACTACGAAGGCAAGGTCTCGACCCTGTGCGCCGGCTGCGGCCACGACTCGATCTCCGCGGCGCTGATCCAGGCGTTCTGGGAGCTCGACATCCTGCCGCACAAGGTCGCGAAGCTCTCCGGCATCGGCTGCAGCTCGAAGACTCCCGATTACTTCCTCGGCCAGTCGCACGGCTTCAACACCGTGC
>DASSJA010000129.1:0-11625 GCA_035691445.1 Burkholderiales bacterium
CCCGCCGTCGGCGCGGTAGGCTGGTCGGTCCGGCGCGACCTCGGAGGGCATCACGCCGTAGTAGTAGTCGTTGAGCTTTGCGTTGCGGGCCGCGAGCGTGAAGTAGGGAATAACCCTCAACCTGCCGCGATTTTCCTCCGCGCTGGTGCCGAGCTTCACCTCGGTTCCGCCCGAGGTCCCCGAGGCGTCGCGCAGGTACTCGAGGAAGACCCTGTGCCCGTCGATGCGCTGCTCGTAGGAGAAACCGAGATCCGATTCAGGGGTGCGCAGCGTCATTCCCGCGAGGCTCCCCGGAGCGCGGTCGACCGGAAAGCCCTCGAAGCGATGCGAGACGAACAGGTCCGCCCGCCGCTCGGCGTCGATGTCGATCTTGAGGCCGGCGCGGTAGGAATGCAGGTAGAGATGCTCGCCTTCGTACAGATAGAGCGGCAGCAGGTCGAGACGCGTCCCGCCGCCGCGATAGGGCGATTGCTCGAAGCGCGGCGCGACGCCCAGGCCCGCGCTGCCCTTGCCGACCAGGTCGGAGAGAAAATCGCTGGTCGCCGCCGCCGGCCGGAAGGCGAACGCTGCGCAGATCAGGAGCAGGCCGCGGAGAAACCGGTTCTTCGACGTCGCGATGATTTTGGCTGGAACGAAAGTGTGCGCGAAAGGCCGCGGTATTCTAATATGAAAGCCATGCCGGAATTCGAACGAGGAGAGTTTCGATCATGAACGATCTGCAGCGATACCTGGTCGAAGAAGCCGTCGAGGACTACGAGGAGGGGAGGCTCACTCGCCGCGGCGCCCTGCGGGCAATCGCCGGCATTGCGGGCGCCGCGCTCGCGGCGCAGCTCATCGACGCGCACGCCCAGGGTCGCGCGCCGAAGGCCGCTGCGCCGGCCAGCCGGCCGCCCCAGGTTGCGCCGGACGATCCCGAGATCGTGGCCGGGATAGCCGAATTTCCCGGAGACGGCGTGCGGCTCGAGGGTTACCTCGCGCGGCCGGCGCGGACCGGACGCTTTCCCATCGTGCTCGTCTGCCACGAGAACCGCGGCCTCACGCGCCACATCGAGGACGTCGCGCGGCGTGCGGCGAAAGCGGGCTACGTCGCGCTCGCGGTGGACCTGCTTTCGCGCGAAGGCGGAACCGAGAAGCACGATTTCGACTCGATCCCCGGCATCCTCGGCAAGGCGGCGCCGGCGCGCCACGTGCAGGATTTCAGGAGCGGCCTGGCGTACGCGAGATCGCAGCCCTCGGCCCGCGGCGACCGCGTCGGGATGGTCGGGTTCTGCTTCGGGGGCGGGGTGACCTGGCGCGTCGCGGCGGGCGTGCCCGATCTGCGCGCGGCGGTGCCCTTCTACGGAGTCCCGGTGCAGGACGCGGACGTGGCGGGAATCGGCGCGGCGGTGCTCGCCATCTACGCCGGGCGCGACGACCGCATCAACCAGAACATCCCGGCGATCGAGGCGTCGATGCAGAAGCACGGGAAGATCTTCCGCAAGATCATCTACCCCGGCGTCGACCACGCGTTCCACAATGACACGGGTGCCCGCTACAATGCCGAAGCCGCGAAAGCCGCGTGGGGAGAGGCGCTCGCCTGGTTCGCGAAATACCTGCAGGCCTAGGAGGAACGGACATGGCGTCGAACCTTTGCAAAACCATCGCGTGCACACATCTCTCATGCGCATCCGGAGCGACGCGCAATGCGGTCGATCTCGGGCGGCGCGACTTCCTGAAGGAGACGGCCGCGGCGACCGCGGGGTTCGCCGGGCTCGGGTTGCTCGCCGGCTGCGAGACGCCTCCGGCGAAGGCGGGCGCGAATCCGGCCGACACGCTGATCGTCAACGGCCGCATAGCGACGCTGAATCCGCGTCAGCCCGCGGCGAGCGCGCTCGCCGTCCGCGGCGGGAATATCGCGGCGGTCGGCACCGCGGCCGAAGTGGAGAGCCTGCGCGGGCCCGGCACGCAGGTGATCGACGCCGGCGGGCGCACGGTCATTCCGGGACTCAACGACGGGCACACGCACTTCATCCGCGGCGGGCTCACCTACACGAACGAAGTGCGCTGGGACGGCGTGCCCTCCCTCGCCGAAGCCATGCGCAGGGTGCGCGATCAGGCGCAGCGCACGCCGTCGCCGCACTGGGTGCAGGTGATCGGCGGCTGGACCTGGGCGCAGTTCAGCGAGAAGCGTTTCCCGACGCTGGAGGAGATCAACGCCGCGACCGGCGACACGCCGTGCATGATCATGCACCTCTACGACCGCGCGTGGCTCAACCGCTCCGCGGTCCGCGCGCTGGGCTGGAGCAAGGACACGCCCAACATGTTCGGCGGCGCGATCGAGCGCGACGCGTCGGGCAATCCCACCGGCCTGGTGACCTCGACCACGAGCCTCGCGAGCCTCGTCGCCGTGTGGCTGCGCATCCCCAGGCTGTCGCCCGAGGACCAGATCCTGTCGACCCGGCATTTCATGCGCGAGCACAACCGGCTCGGTGTCACGAGCGTGATCGACGCGGGCGGCGGCGGCCAGAACTATCCGGACAACTACGCGGCGATCGCCAGGCTCGCCGCCGACGGCGAGATGACGCTCAGGATCGGCTACACGCTCTTCGCCCAGGCGCCGGGAAAGGAATTGGCCAACTACACGGCGTGGTCGAAGCTGGTGAAATACGGCCAGGGCAACGACTGGTACCGCATGATCGGCACCGGCGAATACATCCTCTACCAGGCGGGCGACGTCGCGAATTTCGCCAAGGACTACCCCGTGCCGCCGCCCGGGGTGATGGCAAGGAATTTCGCGGCGGTGGGGAAGTACATCGTCGCCCAGGGCTGGCCGTTCCGGCAGCACACGAGCTTCGACGCCAGCGCGAGCCGCGTGCTCGACGTGCTCGAGGAAGTGAATCGCGAAATGCCCTTGAAGAACCTGCGCTGGGGGCTGGACCATTGCGAGACCCTGCAGCCCAGGACCCTCGAGCGGCTCGCTGCGCTGGGCGGCTCGATCGACATCCAGAACCGCATGTCGCTCGACGGCGAGGCGTTCCTGAAGAAATACGGCGCCCAGGAGGCCGCGAACGCGCCGCCGATCGCGCGCATCCGCGAGCTCGGGATTCCGCTCGCCTGCGGCACCGACGCCAACCGCGCCACGAGCTACAACCCGTGGATCGGCCTGCACTGGCTGGTCACCGGCAAGACGCTGGGCGGGGCGAAGCTGCAGGGCGATCACAACCTGCTCGACCGCGCCGAGGCCCTGCGCCTGTATACGTCGGGCAGCGCGTGGATATCGGGCGAGGAGGGCAAGAAGGGCACCCTCGAGCCCGGGAAGTTCGCCGATCTGGCGATCCTGTCGACTGATTACTTCGGCGTTCCGACCGAGCAGATCAAGGACATCGAGTCGGTGCTGACCATGGTCGGAGGCAAGGTCGTCTACGGCGCGGGCCCGTTCTCGCGCCTCTCGCCGCCGCTGCCTCCGCTCGCGCAGGACTGGCTCCCGGTGCGGCAATACGGCGAGTACTACCGGCGCAGCGCGGCGGAGGCGCGGACCCTCGGGCGGGCGCTGTCGCGCCCCGGCCTCATCGCCGACGGCAGGGCGTGGGAGGCGTGCGGCTGCGGGGCATTCTGACCGCGGCGCTTTCCTAGTCCAGCTTCGCTCCGCTCTCCTTGACGAGCTTCGCCCACTTGGCGAGATCGGCGAGCATGAATTGCCGGAACTCCTCGGGATCGCTCCCGACCGGCTCCGAGCCGTCGGCGACGATGCGCTCGTGCACATCGGGCCGGTTGAGAACCCTGACGAACTCGTCGTGCAGCCGCGCGACGATGGGCGCCGGGAGTCCCGCCGGCCCGATCACGCCGTACCAGCCGACCACCTCGAAGCCCGGAAGCGCTTCGGCGACCGCCGGCAGATCGGGCAGGGCAGGAATGCGCCCGGGCGTGGTGACGGCGAGCGCGCGCAGCTTTCCGGCGCGCACCTGCACCTGCGCAGCCTGAATGCCGGAGAAGTTGTACTGATAGCGCCCGGCAATGAGGTCGATCAGCGCCGGCCCCGATCCCTTGTACGGAATGTGCTCGGCCTTGATGCCGGTCATGACGTTGTAGAGCTCGCCCGCGAGGTGGCCGCCGGTGCCGATGCCCGCCGAGCCGAAGTTCAGGGGACCCTTGAAGCTCTTGGTCCACTCGACGAATTCGGCCAGGTTTTTCACCGGCGCCGACGGGTTCACCACCAGCAGCAGTCCGGCCCGGGTGAGCTGCGTGATCGGCGTGAAGCTGTTGACCGCGTGGTACGGCAGCTTCGGGTTCAGCGCCGCGTTCACCGTGTGCTGGTGATAGGCGAGCAGGATGGTGTAGCCGTCGTGCGGCGCGTTTGCCGTCAGCTCGCCGGCGATCACGCCGGAGGCGCTCGCGCGGTTGTCCACGATCACGGGCTGCTTGAGCGCCTCGGTGAGATGCACGGCGAAGGTGCGCGCGAGGATATCGGAGGTGCCGCCCTGCGCCGCCGCCGTGATGAAGCGGATCGGACGGGCGGGGTAGTCCTGCGCCGGCGCCGGGGTTGCCAGCGCCAGAGCGAGCGGGAGCAGTGCGCCGACGCTCTTCATTTCAGAACTTCACGGCCAGGTTCACTCCGATGAGATCGATGTCGCCCTGGCCGCCGTTGCTGTTCGGGTCGCCCACGTCCTTGTAGCGCTGCCACTCGAATCGCACGGCGGTGCTACGGGTCAAATCGTATTTCACCCCGAAGCCGAATGTCAGGTTGCTTCCCGAGGAGCTGGACGATCCGACCGTGCCGGTCCCGTCGTGGAAGTCCTGGTTCCAGGCGAACACGCCCGCTCGTCCGAGAAGGGAGAAGCGCCGGTCCAGGGGGATCATTCCGATACCCGTGAATTCGACGCCGGTCGCTCCGACATGCTGATTGCCGAATCCGGCAAAATGCACTCTCGCTTCCCCGAGGTCGGTGTAGCCGAATTCGAAGGCCGCGAACCGGTTGAACTGATATCCGCCGAAGATCTTGATTCCGGTATCCGTATCGCTGCAGGAGTCCGGTGCCGATATGCCGTCGCACGCGCCGCGAAAATCGGTCGCGCCGAGGCCGACGCCGAAATACGGGCGCGCGACCTGCGACAGCGCGGGTATCGGAAGCGCGAGAAGCGCAACTAGGGGCGCGGCGAGCAATATCCTGGATTGCAGGCTCATGGGTTTTCCTTTCGCTCAGAAAAGTGGCGGGAGGATACCCGATTGCCGGATCCAAAAAAGTTACCGTCTGTAACAGCTATTCCAGCTTGAGATGCGTGCTCTTGACGAGGTTCCTCCACTTCTCGATGTCCGAGTGGAAGAATTTCCTGAAGTTCGCCTGGTTGTCCTCGAACAGCGCGACGCCCGCCTTGGCGAGGTTCGCGCGCGTCTCGGGCTGCTTGAGCACGGCCTCGACGTCGCGGGCGATGCGCGCCCCCAGCGCCGGGTCGATCGAGGAGGGCGCGAAAAATCCCTGCCACAGCGTCGCCTCGTAGTTCGGCAACCCCTGCTCGGCGATCGTGGGAATGTCGGGCGCTCCGGGGAAACGCGTCTTGCTCGTGACGCCCAGGGCTCGCGCGCGCCCGGACCTGGCGAGAGGCAGGCCCACGGGCATTCCGGCGAAGTAGTAGTTGACGCGTCCCGGGATGACGTCCTGCACCGCCGGCGCGCCGCCTTTATAGGGCACGTGTACCGCGGTGATCCCGGCCATCATGTCGAACAGCTCCGCGCACAGGTGGTCGGAGTTGCCGACACCCGACGACGCGAAAGTGAGCTTGCCGGGCTCGGCCCTGGCGCGTGCGATCAGCTCCTGCACGTTCCTCGCCGGAAAATCCGGGCCCACGATGAGGATGTGCGGGGTCGCGGCCACCGGTGCGAGCGGCACGAGGTCGCGCTCGGCGCTGTAGGGGAGGTCGGGCAGCGCGGCCGCGCTGATCGCGAGGCCGTTCTGCGCAAAGAGCAGCGTGTACCCGTCGCCCTGCGCCTTGGCGACGGCCTCCGCCGCGAGATTGCCCGCCGCCCCGCCGCGGTTCTCCACGAAGACGGTCTGCTTCCAGCGGACCCCGAGCCGGTCGGCCATCACGCGGCCGACGATGTCCGTCGAGCTCCCGGCCGCGTAGCCGATGACGACGCGCACCGGCTTGGTGGGATAGGGCTGCGCCTGCGCCGCAAGCGGAAACGCGAGGACTGCGGAAAATGCGGCGAGAGCGATTCTTGGAAGCTTCATGGACTGCTCCTTTAGCGATGCGCGAACATTTTCTTTCCGGGCACGGGCATCTCGGCGGTGAGGATCTCGCCGTTCAGCGAGTCCGTGATGTAGAGCGTGCTGCGCCGCGCGCCGCCGTAGGCGATGTTGGTCATGAGCCGGTGCTCCCTGCCCGCGTGCACGAGATGCGTCGGCAGGCAATTCGGGTCGAAGCGCCACACCCCCACGCCGAGGTGACACACGACGAGCCCGTCCTCCGCATCGGTCTCGATGCCGTCCGGTCCGGCGTGGCCGCCCGAGAGCTGGATCGCGACGCCCGTTTTGGAGAGCGTGCCTCCCGCCATGAGCGGCAGCCGCCAGATCTGCTGCGAGCGGGTGACCGCGACGTACACCTGCGTATTGGCCGTGTTGAGCGTGATGCCGTTGGGAGAGGGCGCGTTGTCGAGGAGGCGCTGCAGCTCGCCGTTCGAGCGCAGGCGGTACACGCGGCCGCTCGGATCGGCGATCCCGGCCTGTCCCTGGTCGGTGAAATACAGATCGCCGTTGTCGGCGAAGTGCAGGTCGTTCAGGCCCTTGAAGCCTTCGCTGAACGCGGTCGCGAGGTAAGTCTCGATCTTCCCGTTCTTCGGATCGAGGAGCATCAGGCCGCGCTTGTAGTCGGCGATGAAGATCCAGCCGCTACGGTGGATCTTGAGTCCGTTGGGCCAGCCGTCGTATTGCACGGCGAGCTCCCACTCTCCCTTCGGATCGATGCGGAAGATCCGCCCGAAGGGGATATCCACGCACCACAGGTTGCCCTCGCGGTCGAACGAGGGGCCTTCGAGGAAGCTGTCTACCTGAGCCCCGCCGCGGTTGGGATCGGACCAGGCCGTGCGGCGCTTCTTGCGGAACTTGCCCGGAAGCGAGGTGAAAGGCCGCGCCCGGATGTGCTTGATCTTCTGGAAGGGGTTCAACACGGCGGCCTCGCAGGCGTGCGAAGCATAACCCAAGCGGCCGCGACGCGGAGCTGACGCGGTGCAATCGTGTCCGCGCCGACTACTTCCTCATGCGCTCCTTGACCGGGTCCTTGACGTTCTCGATCTTGTCGATCTCGACGTTCACCAGCTTGCCGCCGACTTTCTCGACGCGGCGGATGTACACCGTCTGCACGATGTCGCGGGTCTCCGGGTCGATCGCAATCGGGCCGCGCGGGCTTTCCCACTTCATGCCCTTGGCGGCGGCGATGAGCGAGTCGGCGTCCGTGCTGCCGCGGGTTTTCTTCAGGGTCTCATAGATGAGATGCATCCCGTCCCAGCCCCCGATGCTGAAGAAGTCCGGGTTGCGCCCGTATGCCGCGTTGTACGCGGCGACGAACTTCGCGTTTGCCGCCGACTTGTGATTGTGGTCGTAGTGGAATGCCGTGATCAGGCCGAGCGCCGCATCGCCCATGACCTTGAGCGCGTTTTCCTCGGTGATTTCGCCCTGTCCGAGGATCTTGGTCTTCCTGGAGTCGATGCCGAGATCCACGAGCGCCTTGCCGAAGGCGGCGGGCTGCGCGCCCCCGGGGATGAAAACGAACATCGCCTCGGGGTTGAGGTCTTTTGCGCGCTGCACGAAGGGGAAGAAGTCCGGGTTCGCGACGGGCATCCGCACCGACCCGATGACCTGCCCGCCCGCCGCCTTGAAGCCGGACTGGAACGCGCCCTCGGCGTCGATTCCCGGGCCGTAGTCGGAAACCAGGGTATAGACCTTCCGTATCCCGTTCCTCGCCGCCCAGGTTCCAAGACTCTCGTTGACCTGGGGCGTGGTGAGCGAGGTGCGCGCAATGTACGGAGACTTGGTGGTGATGATCGCCGTGGCCGCGTTCATCACGACCATGAACTTCTTCGCCTCGGCGGATACGTCCGCGGCGGCGAGCGCGTTGGGCGTGAGCACGAAACCGGCGAGGACGTCGACCTTGTCGCGCACTACCAGCTCCTGCGCGTGGCGCTTGGCGACGTCGGGCGCGACGCCGCCGGTGTCCCTGCGGATGAACTCGATTTTCCTTCCCGCGACCGTGTCGCCGTGCTCCTTGACGTAGAGCTTGACGGCGTTGTCCATCTGCGCCGCCGCGTCGGCGAACTGGCCGGAATAGGCCATGATCAGTCCGATCTTGACCGGCTGCTGCGCCGGGGCGCCGGCCGCCATGCACAACGACAAGGCGCCGAGAACCGCTGCTGGAAGTCGAGCCATGGTATTTCCTCCTCGCGGCTACCATAGCAAGGCGGACGGCGGGTCGCAAGCGTGGGCTGCGGCCCACCTCCTGGAAGGCCGGGCTATTTCTTCCGGCCGAACTTTCCCGTGAGCCTCGCCTTGGCGATCGCGTTGCCGTTGATCATGTAGCCCGCAAGCGAAGCGGTTCCGCCGCCCGCGTCGAGCCGGTCGACCTTGAGCGCATACAGGGTGAAGTGATAGCGGTGGGGCTTGTCGCCCGCCGGCGGGCAGGGGCCGCCCCAGCCGGGTGAACCGAAATCGGTCGCGATCTGCGCGGCGCCCACGGGCAGGTTGGAGCCGTCCGCGCGCCCGGCGTCCTTGCGCAACTCGCTTGTGCTTGCCGGAATGTTCACGACCAGCCAATGCCACCAGCCGGCGCCGCCCGTCGGCGCGTCCGGATCGTGCACCAGCAGCGCGAAGCTCCTCGCGTCCGCGGGCGCCCCCGACCACTCGAGCGCGGGCGAGATGTTCTGGCCGGAGCAGCCGAAGCCGTTGAACACCTGCTCCATGGCGATCGTACCGTTCGGCCGGATGTCGGGGCTCGAGAGTCGGAACGCGATGCGCGAGGGGCCTTTCCTGCGGGACTTCTTTGCCATGGCTGTCTCCTGGCGAGCGGTGATCAGCGGATTGTAGCGAAGCGGCTCGGTCCCCGGCCACCTTATAATGCAGCGGACTTTTTCCGGCCACCCATGCTGATCCTCGAGCGCATCGTCTCGGTCATCGCGCCGGTCTTCCTGATCATCGCGATCGGCTACGGCTACGGGCGCCGCGCCAAGCCGGACCTGCGCACGTTCAATCACGTGTCGCTGCACGTGCTGGGACCGCTGCTGGTGTTCACCTCGCTCGCCGGCGAGGACTTCCGCCTCGAAGGCAACATCGCCTTCGTCGTCGCCGGCGTGATCGTGATCGTCTTCTCCGGGCTGGTCGCCTGGCCGGTCGCGCGCCTGGCCCGCGTCAGCCCCCGCACCTTCGTGCCGCCGATGATGTTCAACAATTGCGGCAATATGGGCCTGCCTCTCGCGGTGCTCGCCTTCGGCCGGCCCGGGCTCGCGGCGATGGTGCTGATGCTGGTCGCGAGCACGCTCCTGCAGTTCACGCTGGGAAGCCGCATCGTGAGCCGCCACGCCGAGTGGAAGGCCCTCGCCACCTCGCCGATGATCATCGCGAGCGTGCTCGGCCTGGCATTCAGCGGCTTCGCCTGGAAGGTACCCGGGGCGCTGATGCCCGGCCTCAAGATGCTCGGCGATGCGACGCTGCCGATGATGCTGTTCGCGCTCGGTGCGCGGCTGAACGATCTCTCCCGGCGCGGCTGGCAGCTCGGCGTGCTCGGCGCCGCCGTCTGCCCCGTCGCGGGGATGGCCGGCGCCTACCTCGCGCAATTCATGCTGCATTTGGCGCCCGAGCAGTTCGCGCAGCTCATGCTGTTCGCGTGCCTGCCGCCCGCGGCGCTCAACTACCTGCTCGCCGAGCGCTACAAGCAGGAGCCCGACCGCGTCGCCTCGCTCGTGCTGATCGGCAACGCCTTCGCCATCGTGTTCGTCCCGCTGGGGCTGGCGCTGGGCGTGCCTTCGGGCTAGGCGCGCGCGCCCCGTCCGCTATTTGACCGGCGGGGCGGGGAGCTGCTGCGGCACGGGAGTTTGCTGCATGGTCCCCGACCCAGGGGACGGCTGCAAGGAGGGCACAGGCTGGGTTCCCTGGGGAAGCGGCTGCGTGATCGGCACCTGCTGGGTCGCGGGGTTGTACACGAACTTCCAGTCGGAATATTTCGCCGCGCCTTCGAATTCCCGGTTCGCGAAGGCGAAGCCTGCGACCTTGATCGGCTTGTCCTCGGACAGGCTGTATACGCCCATGATCCCGCCGTCCGGACCCTTGACCAGACCCCATTCGCCGTTCCCGGTCAGGGGATCGGCGTAGAGCTTTCTCAGGTAGCGCTCGGTGCCGGGCTTGCGCGGATCCTTCAGCAGGTCCTCGAGCGATCGCGGATACTGATTGAGGCCGCTCAGGAAGTACCTCTGGATCGCGCGGCGGTACTGGTTGCCCGCGTAGAGGAGCTCCACCTCCTTGTCGCGCATGCGGGCCGTCTGCCAGACCTCACCCGCGAGCGCGAGCCCCAAGCCGATGAAGGCGACCGCGATCAGGACGGCGATATAGGTGAAGCCTCGCTCGCGGGGAGCCACGTTCACCACTCGGCAAAAACGCTGCCGTCGCTCGCTTTGCCCTGGGCGCCGCTTCTCACGTCGTATACGCCACCCTTCTGCGGATCATCGGGCGCGACCACCACCCAGGTCGACGCGCTCTCCGTTAGGGGGTCGACGGGCACCTTGCGCAGGTATTTTTCGGCCGCGAGCGCTTCCAGCGACTCCGGGTACTTGCCCTTGTCGCCGTAGTCCTTGCCGATCGCGTCGCGCATCTGGTAGAGATCTTCCCGCAGCACCGCCTCCTTGGACCTGTCCAGGCTGCCGAAGTAGCGCGGCACGGCGAGCGTGAGGAGCACGGCGATGATCGCCATCACGACCAGAAGCTCGATCAGCGTGAATCCGGAGCGCGCTCGCACGGGGATCACCACTCGCGGTAGGGTTGGCCGTTGATGCCCTTTCCGGGGGCGAGGGAGTACACGTCGAAGACATCGTCGCCTTCGCTCGGATCGTCGGGCGGGCTCGCGTAGCTGCGCTTGCCCCAGGTGGCCGAGGCCGAAAGCGCGGGATCGGCGCTGAAGGGGTCGCGCGGAATGCGGCGCAGGAAGTAGATCTTCGCCTTCTTCGGGTTTTTCTGATCGTCGACGCCCTCGACGAGCTCCTCGAGTTTCTTCGGATAACCCGAATCGCCCACCGACTTCCTGATGCGGCCCTCGTCCGACGCCTGCTTGTAGGCGTCGATCGCCTCGCGGATCTGCCGCAGGGTGCGGTGCAGCTCCTGCTCCTTGGTGCGCTGCACCGCGAGCTCGGTCACGGGCAGCGCGACCGACGCGAGCAGTGCGACGATCGCGACGGTGATCACCAGCTCTATGAGGGTGAAGCCTCGAGCGATGATCGCAGGACCGCAGCCGAGCCTCATGGACGCCCGTGCCGCGCTACTGCGGCGGCTGCACTCCGCCGAAGGGCACGATGGTCCCGCCGGGAACGGCCTGCCCGGTCGAGGGCACGAACGCAGGCGATGGAGCCGCCGCGGGCTGGGAGCCCGGGAAAGAGCTCTGACCGGACACCGCGCCG
>DASSJA010000130.1:0-2146 GCA_035691445.1 Burkholderiales bacterium
AGACAAATGGTTAACCGGGTCTTTCCGCCGCTACTTGGAGCCGCACGGCTTTCCTTTTGCGGCGGCCTGTAGCAATGTCCGACCGCGCGTCGTCGCCGGTTGTGCGTCGCAGGGCTCGGATGCGCGAACCTCAAGCCGCGCCCGATCCGACCGAGACCTCGGCGGCGGCGCATCATCCGATCCGCGCCTTTCCAGGCGCGTAGGAAACACCTGATGGGCAGCGCTGCTCACGCCCCTTTTCGGCCCCAGGCCGCACAAGACGCCCTATCCGGCGCCCAAGGCTTCGCGCGCGCCCATTTCATTAGCTGGCTGCGCTCGGGCCGAAGGGCCACCGCGCGCCGCGGAGATACGTTTTATGACCAAGACCATGTTGATCGACGCCGCCCACGCCGAAGAGACGCGCGTGGTGGTGCTCGACGGGACCCGGGTTGAAGAATTCGATTTCGAGAGCCAGAACAAGAAGCAGCTTCGAGGAAACATCTACCTCGCAAAGGTGACCCGCGTGGAGCCGTCGCTGCAGGCGGCCTTCGTCGAGTACGGCGGCAACCGCCACGGCTTCCTGGCCTTCAACGAAATCCATCCCGACTACTACCAGATCCCGCTCGCCGACCGCGAAGCCCTGCTGCGCGAGGAAGCCGAGGCCGAGGACGAGGAGGACCGGCACGAGCCGAAGGGCCGGGCCGCGAACGGCGCCGACGACGACGACGAGGACGCCGCCCAGGCCGCCGATGACGAAGACGACGTCATGGAGGAGGAGCTTGCGCGCCGCCGCCGCCGGCTGATGCGCAAATACAAGATCCAGGAAGTGGTCCGCCGCCGGCAGATCATGCTGGTGCAGGTCGTCAAGGAGGAACGCGGCAACAAGGGCGCGGCGCTGACCACCTATCTGTCGCTCGCCGGCCGCTACGGCGTCCTGATGCCGAACACGGCCCGCGGCGGCGGCATCAGTCGCAAGATCACCGCGATCGCCGACCGCAAGCGCCTGAAGGGGATCGTCCAGAGCCTCGACGTGCCGCACGGCATGGGACTGATCGTGCGCACCGCCGGCGCCAAGCGCACCAAGGCGGAGATCAAGCGCGATTACGAATACCTGCTCAGGCTTTGGGAGAACATCCGCGAGACGACGCTGCATTCGATCGCGCCGGCGCTGATATACGAGGAAGAGGACCTCGTGAAGCGGGCGATCCGCGACCTCTACGACAAGGACATCGAGGCGGTTCAGGTCGAAGGCGAAGCGGGCTTCCGGGAAGCGCGCGACTTCATGCGCATGCTGATGCCCTCGCAGGCGAAGAAGGTGCTGCCGTATCGGGAGCCGACGCCGCTCTACGTCAAGTACAAGGTCGAGGACCACCTCAGCCAGATCTACTCGCCGGTGGTCCCGCTGCGGTCCGGCGGCTACCTGGTGATCAACCAGACCGAGGCCCTGGTCGCCGTCGACGTGAACTCCGGCCGCTCGACGCGGGAGCGGAACATTGACGCCACCGCGCTGAAGACCAACCTGGAGGCGGCGGAGGAAGCCGCGCGGCAGCTTCGCCTGCGCGACCTCGCGGGCCTGATCGTCATCGACTTCATCGACATGGATGAGTCGAAGAACAACCGCGCCGTCGAGAAGAAGCTGAAGGACTGCCTGAAGGACGACCGCGCGCGCGTCCAGATGGGCAAGATCAGCCCGTTCGGCCTGATGGAGATCTCCCGCCAGCGCCGCCGCACCGGCGTGCTGGAGGGCACCACTCACGTCTGCGAGCACTGCGGCGGGACCGGCCGGGTGCGCTCGGTCGAATCGAGCGCCCTCGCCACCTTGCGGGCGCTGGAGATCGAGGCGCTGAAGGGCGGCGGCGAGGCGACTCTCACCGCCCCACGAGCCGTGGCGCTCTACATCCTCAACGAGAAGCGCGCGCACCTGGCGCGGCTGCACCAGCAGCTCGGCCTGTTCGTGACGGTGGTGGTCGACGACGCAATGGCGCACGCGGATCACCAGATCGAGCGGACCTCGATGGAGACCCGCGCCGAGCACGCCGTCCTCCTGCAGGCCCCGGCCCAGGCCTATGCGCCGCAGCCCGAGGAGCTCTACGAGGAAGAGCCGGAGGTCGAGGACGAAGAGGAAGACGAGGAAGAGGAAGCAGGCGAGGAGCTGGAGGCCGAGACG
>DASSJA010000131.1:0-3726 GCA_035691445.1 Burkholderiales bacterium
CGCCTCGGCCGCCGCCTGCCGGAGCTGCGGCCCCGCGCGATAGATCGACTGGCTGCCGACGGTCGGTCCCTGGTTGAGACAGAGCGCGGTGTCGCCCATCAACATGAAGACCTGCGCAAACGGGACGTCGAGCTCCTCCGCGACGATCTGCGCCAGCGCGGTCTGCACGCCCGTCCCCAGCTCCACTTTTCCGCAGAACACGGTGACCTGGCCGTCCGCGCCGACGGCGAGCCAGGCATCGAGCTGCCGCAGCTTCGGATCGGGCTGCCCCTGAGCGGAGGCGAGCTCCGGAATGCCGAACGATATGACCAGCGCACCTGCGCCCTTGAGGAACTGGCGGCGATCGGGATTCATGCGGCGCCCCCGGTCGACGCCCGGCGCACCGCGCGCAGGATGCGCATGTGCGTTCCGCAGCGGCACAGGTTGCCGTCGAGCGCGGCGCGGATCTGCCGCTCGCTCGGCTTCGGGTTGCGCGCGAGCAAGGCGCTGGCGGTCATGATCATGCCGTTGATGCAGTAGCCGCATTGCGCCGCCTGCTCGGCGATGAACGCCTGCTGCAGGGGATGCGGCTTCGCGGGAGCGCCCAGTCCCTCGATCGTGGTCACCTTGCCTTTCACCGCGGACACCGGGACCGAGCAGGAGCGCGCCGGCTTCCCGTCGATGTGCACGGTGCACGCCCCGCATTGCGCGAGGCCGCAACCGAACTTCGGCCCGTTCAGCTCGAGCTCGTTGCGCAGCACGTACAGGAGCGGCGTGCCGGGGGAGGCCGCGACCTCGTGCTCTTTTCCGTTGACCGTGATCTTCGCCATGTCGCTCCTTTCCGCCGGGCGCGCCGCCTCGCGCCTTCAGCGTTGCATCGCCGCTTCGTAGAAGCTCGGGTCGTAGTACCGGGCGGGGTCGCCCAGCGTCTTGTGCGGGCGCGCGTATTTCGAGCGCAGCGCGAGCACCGTTTTCACGCCCTCGATGTCGATCTTCGCCTTTTTCTGAAAGCCCTCGGCGGGGCTGAGCAGGATGCCGTAGGCGACGAGCGCCGCCTGCGGGCTCGCGTTCGGCAGGTTCTTCAGGAAAATCGTGATCGCCTCCTCGCGGTTCCCCGGATCGTAGAGCCAGTCGACCGCGTCGCTGAAGGCGCGGATGTAGCCGACGACCGCGTCGCGGTTCTGCTCCGCCCAGCTCTTGCGCGCGCCTCCCACGAGGCCCTGGTAGCGACCGAGCACGTCGGTCGCGTTGGCGAGCCGGTGGAACCCCTTCTCCTCGGCCTGGACTTCGAACGGCGACAGCAGCAGCGTGCCGGCATGCTTCTTCTCCATCAGCGCCTGGAAGCGCTGCAGAACACCCCCCGCCGTCACCACCTTGTAGTCCTTGTCGAGGCGCAATTTGTTGCGCGCCAGGATCTCGAACAGCACGAAGGCGTAGCCGGTGGTGCGTGCGTCCACCGAGAGGGTCTTGTGGCGCAGCTGGCGGTAGCTCTTCACCTCGGGGACGGTCACCAGCCGCAGGAAACCGTTGTCGCCCCCCATGAAGGCGAACAGGTCGGGCCCCTGCTTCGGCACCTCGCCCTGGCCTTCCCGGTAGGCGATCAGGTTGTCGATCGCCGTCATCGCGATGTCGAACTTCCCGTCGATGAGATTCGTGAGCTGGAACACCGAGCTCGGCGTGGGCGTGACTTTCACCTCGATACCGTTCCGCTCGAAGAAGCCCTTCTCCTGCGCGACCCAGATCGGCCAGTTGAAGCCGCCCGGGAAAACGATCAGGTTCACGGTCTGCAGGGGCGGCGCGGCAGGCGGCAGGGCGGACGGATGCGGCGAGAGCGGCGCTCGCGCCGACTGATTGCCCCCGCAGGCCGCGAGCAACAGGGCCAGGCCCAGAATCGAGACGGTTTTCGCTCGTTGCATGTGTCCTCCTCCTTGTGAGGCCGGCCTATTCCGGATCGCCGGCGGTCAGATAGTCCCACATCCGTTCCGCAATGCGCCCCTGCCAGGTCGCGCGCTGCTTCGCCTGCTCGCCGCTCATGCGCGGGGCCTTGTCGGCGAGCCCGGCATTCAGGGCGGCGAGCTCGACCCGCGCCGCGTCCTCGAGAAATACCGCGAGGGCCACCGCCTGCTGCGGGGTCTCGGCTCCGGTCACCGCGCCGTTGACGCTCACCACGATCGCCGGGGCCTTGCCCAGGGTCTCGGCCACCCCGACCGCCGCCGGGTCGTTGCGGATCAGGCCCGGGTCGGGCCAGAAGGGCACCTGCGGATGGAAGTGCGCGCCCTGGCCGTGGCGCGCCTTCGGCGTCAGGCCGAGCGCCGCGAGCGTCACCACGTTGGGCGAGATGAAGCGGCAGATGGCGCGGATCTCGGCGCGGCGCTTGTAGATCTGCTGGTGCATCCTGACCTCCCCGAGCACGCCCTCGGGCAGCGGCGCGCCGGTCGACACCACCGTCCCGGGCTCGCCGGGCTTGATGGAGCCCATGGGCTTCGCGGCGCACACCAGGAACGACGTGTCGTCCAGGCGCACGCTGCAATGGCCGAACGCCGTCACCAGCCCGGCGCGGGCGAGCGCCCGCGCCATCTTGCGCACCACGATCTGCTGTTGATCCATCACGCGACGGTCTTGAGCGACGGCTTCTTGTCTTTCTGGTCGGCGCGGAACTCGGCGATATCCGGCCGCGAGCCCCACATGCAGAACGATTCGGGCGCGAACGGGAACTGCCGCGGCCGGTAGCTCGCCTCCTCCTCGGGCAGGATGTGCTTCACCCCGACCGAGTACTCGTACACCATCCTGTCGGGGCCCTCGAAATACAGGAAGCACGCCGACGAGGACGGGTGGCGGCCCGGCCCGAAGACGATCTTCACGCCCTTCTCGCGCAGGAAGTAGTACGAGCGCATCACGTCGTCGAAGTCCTCGACCTGGTGGTTGATGTGCTGGACGCCGGGCTGCGCGGACGGGAACAGCGCGAGCGTGTGGTGGATGGTGCTCACGCGCAGGAGCGGCGCATCGCCGATCCAGTCGGAGACGCGCGCGTTCAGCAGCTTCGTCCAGAAGGCTTCGTCGCGCGGCGCGTTCGAGGTCTTGAGGCCGATGTGGCTGAAGTGCGTGATGCCGGCGTCGCGCGAGGGGAAATAGCGCGTGCCCGAATGGAACGGCCGCACGACGATCTCGATCTTGTTGCCGCTCGGGTCCTGGAACGCGAAGAACTGTTGCACGCGGCGCTGCTCGCACTCGGCCTTGGTTCCCCAGCGCACCGCGTGCCCCGCCTTCTCGATCTCGGCCCCGGCGCGGTCGAAATCCTCGCGGTTCTTGAGGTCGAAGCCGATGACGTGGTCGGAGGGATCGCCCTCGAAGTACACCAGGGTGTGGTCGCGCGTGTCGCCGCGCACCGCGGCCCTGTCGCTGCGGAAGTAGGCCGCCCTGCCCTCGCGTCCGGCGAGCTCGAGCCCGACGATCTTCGTCGCGAACTCCACGGCCGACTCGAGGTCGGGCGTGCCGATCCTGAGGTAGCGGATGTCGTGGAGCTCGACCATGCTATTTCATTATCGGCATGCCGAAATCCGCCCTGGGATTCACGCCCTCGCGCCAGCGCGCGGTCACCGTCTTGAGGCGCGTGTAGAAGCGCACGCCCTCCGGCCCGTGCTGGTTCATGTCGCCGAAGATCGAGCTCTTCCAGCCGCCGAACGAGTGGAAGGACAGCGGGACGGGGATCGGCACGTTGATGCCGACCATGCCGCAGTTCACCTTGTG
>DASSJA010000132.1:0-6612 GCA_035691445.1 Burkholderiales bacterium
CGACGCCGTACTGGCGCGTCGCGTTCGCGGCGTCGACGGTGATCTGGTCGTGGGTCTTGTCCCGTTCCTCGACCCCGAGATCGTAGTACTTCAGCTCCACTGCGAGATAAGGAAGAATCAGTCTCTCGCGGATCATCTTCCAGATGATGCGCGTCATCTCGTCGCCGTCCATCTCGACGATCGGGTTCCTGACCTTGATTTTGCTCACCGGCACGCTCCTGCGGTATGCGGCGGCGGGGCCTTCCAGGTGCAAGGCTGCGCCCCAAGCCCTCCCGCCAGCGGAATTCATTCTGAAAGGGCGGCTATTATAGCGAATGGCGGCTCGGGACGGCCGCCGAAGGAAAAATCGACTGCGCTTTCATGCAATTGATTTCGTGGAGGAAAAGCCTCTCTTTTCCAGGCCTGCCGGACCGGCGGGGCCGCGATTTGTCAACCTCGCCCCAGACAAGGCGTTAGTGGAGGGGACTGGTTCCGAAGCAAAGGACTGGTCACGACCTGTTCCTTAACTTCACGGAGAGGAAAAACATGAGGAAGCTGATCTCCATCCTGGTGGCCGCGGCGTTTGCGCTGCCGGGCGGCTTTGCCGTTGCGGCGTCGCATGTCGGCGCCCAGCCGATGGAAAAGAAGGAAGAGATGAAGAAGGCTGACAAGAGCAAGAAGGGCAAGAAGGCTGCCAAGAAGAAGAAGGAAGCCAAGAAAGACGAAATGAAGAAGTAAGTTCGCCCTCGGCGAACGACAAGGCAGGGCTCCAGCCCCTGCCTTTTTTATTTCGAGAGCCATGAAGCCTCACCTGAAAACATCCGCTGCCGCGATGCTGACCGTCGCGATCGCGGCGCCGGCCGCGATCGCGCAGATGCCGACCGTGGAGCTCACGGCAGGCATTCACCTGATCCGCGCCGAAGTCGCCAACACCGCCGAGACCCGAGCCCGGGGCCTCATGTTCCGGAAGTATCTCGGCCCGAACGAAGGCATGCTCTTCGTCTTTCCCGAGCCGGAAGCGGTGTGCATGTGGATGAAGAACACCCTCATTCCGCTGTCGGTAGCCTTCCTGGACGCGAAAGGCGGGATCGTCAGCATCTCCGAGATGCAGCCTCAAACCGAAACGTCGCATTGCGCCGCGGCGCCCGCCAAGTTCGCCCTGGAAATGAGCGGGGGCTGGTTTGCGGCAAAAGGCATCAGGGCGGGCGCTATCCTCCCCGGCGTGGCCAAGGCGCCCGCGGCGCGCTAGAACCGTTGGAAGCGAAAAGCGGACGGCGGGTGCCGTCCGCTTTCTTGAGCGCCTGACCTAGCCGAAGAACAGGGCGCTGTGCGCCCCTGCGGCCATGAAATACAGCATCGGGATGGAGAGCATCGTGTTGGTGCGTGAAGCGAGGAAGCCGACGCGACGCGCCTTGTTCTTCTCCTCGTCGGTCGCCTGCACCATGCCCAGGATCTTCTTCTGGTTGGGCCAGATGAGCACCCACACGTTGAAGAGCATGATCGTACCCAGCCAGGCGCCGATGCCGATCGGGTAATACGTCTTGTTGAGGAACAGGAAGGCATCCAGGAAATGCCGCGAGAGCAGCGCGGCGCCGGCGAGCCAGGTCACCACCGCTCCCCAGCGGAACCAGAACAAGGCGCGCGGCACGACGTGCTTGGAGATGCCCGCTCCGGTGCCGTCCGCCGCCGCCGCCTTGGCTGCCGCGACGTTGACGAAGTTGAAGTAGTAGAGCAGGCCGATCCACATCACGCCTGCCATGAAATGGATCCAGCGGGAGATTGCGGGTACCCAGTCCATGTCAGCCTCCCAGCGCGTGCGCGATGACGTTGTGCAGGATCAGGGTCAGGATCAAGCCGCAGATGACCGTTCCCCAGAGCGAATCGAGCGGATTTTTCATGGTCGTTCTCCTGATGATCAGGTGGTGGCGCGATCGCGCCCGGCGCCATTCTCAGTCCAAAGCTGTTCCGATTGCAAGCGCGACCCCGGCCGCGCGATCCGGGACGGCCGGCGTGATCAGAACATCGCCGAGAGGACCAGCCCGGCGCAGAGGGCACCCTTGGCGATCGGCGTCCAGAAGGGGCGGCTGACGTTGCCCGAGCGGCGCCACGCGAGCCTCAGCCACGCGAGGTAGAGGAGAAACCGCGCCACGTCCAGCGCGTCACCCCACGCTTGGTGGCCGGCGGATCGAGCCCCTTCGGCGAGGAGCACCAGACCGATGGTCAGCCAGCTCACCGGCAATCCGGCGATCCACCAGACTTTCCAGAGTTCCGTTTCGCTCGTCACGTCCCAGCTAGCGCGTGCGCTCCACCCGGGCGCTCGCGCCGCCTTCGGCAAAGCTGATGTCGAGCAGATCGCCTCGAGCCAGCCCGGCGCCGTTCCGGACGATGCGCCCCGAGGCGTCGCGGACGACGCTGTATCCGCGCTCGAGCACGGCGCTCGGATCCAGGTGAGAAAGGCTCGCCCTCAGGCGTGCGCGATCGGCGGCCGCCCGCTCGATGCGGGTCCGGGTCGCCGAGCGCATCTGCGACAGGGCTTTCGCCAGTCTCTCCAGCAGTTCGTCGATCTGCGGCAGGCGCGCCCCACCCCGCTGCAGGAGGAGGGCGATCCGCCATCGATGCTCCGCGAGGGCCCGTCCCGCTGCGTGCACGAGCCTGGCGTGCAGCTGGCGGACCAGCTCGCCTTGATGCCGCAGCCTCGACTCGGGATGAACGAGCCTTCTCGCAAGCTGATCGACGCCGAGCATGCGGCCTTCCAGCTCGCGCCGGGCGCAGAGGCCGATTTTCGCGGCCAGCCTCGAGATCGAGTCGAGCAGGAGCCGCCGGTCGGGGCTGACCAGCTCGGCGGCGGCAGTGGGCGTCGGGGCACGGCGGTCCGCAGCGAAGTCGGCGATGGTGAAGTCGGTCTCGTGGCCGATTCCGGTCACGACCGGCAGGGAACAGGCGCGCACGGCGCGCGCGAGGACCTCCTCGTTGAAGGCCCACAGGTCTTCGATGCTGCCGCCGCCCCGCACCAGCAGCAGGGCCTCGCATTCCGCGCGGCGGCCGGCGAGCGCGAGGGCCGAGGCGATCTCCTCCGCCGCGCGGTAGCCCTGGACCGGCACGGGGTAGACGACGACCGCGATCGACGGGTTGCGGCGTCTCAGCGTGGTGAGGACGTCCCGAAGCGCTGCGGCATCCCGCGATGTGACCACCCCGATCGTGGACGGGAAAGCGGGCAGCGGACGCTTGGCCGCCGGGTCGAAGAGACCTTCCTTCTCGAGCTTGTCGCGCAGCCTGACGAAGGCCTCGAAGCGCGCCCCGAGCCCCGCGCGGCGCATGGTTTCGACGTTCAGCTGAAACTCGCCGCGCGGCTCGTACAGCGACACGAGCACCTGCGCCTCGATCTGCATGCCCTCCCGGGGCTCCCAATCGAGATGCTGGTGCCGATAACGGAACATCACGCACCGCAGCTGCGCGTGCGCGTCCTTCAGCACGAAGTAGGCGTGGCCCGATTTGGCCACCATGAAATCGGATATTTCGCCTGCGACCCAGAGCAGCGGATAGCGGTGCTCGAGGAGATCCCGAACGCTGCGAGCGAGGGCGGAGACGCTGAGAATCTCCGGGGCGGAAGGCGTGGAAACCCGCGCCAATCCTTGTTCTCCGGGCATGCACCGATTGTAACCTATCCACAACGGGCGCCCGGCTGGAGTCGCTCACTATGAACCGCTCAGATCTCGGGCGAGGGACCGGATGTAAGGCTTTGAGCAATCAACTGAAAAGCTTGAGTTCAAGTTTTCATCACATGGAGAAAAACCCTTTCGCGCGATTCACTTAGGCACGCGCCTCGATTCGTATGCACAACCTTATCCACAGTATTTGTGGATAAGAGTTCGGCGGCGGTTTCGCCGGCAATCGCGCGGAAAAAAAACGAGCGGTGCGGTTCGTGAATTCGCGAAGGCCGGATGTTCTTGAATTTCTTCGCCTTGCCGAATCCATGGTCGCAGGCTAAAGTGAGCGCGTTTTTCTGTTTGATCCGGAGAAGCTGTTGTTCGCCATCATCCAGGCCGCAGGCTGGCCGATCTATTTTCTCCTCGCCGTATCGATCATCGCCGTAGCGCTCATCATCGAGAGGTTCATGATTCTCCGCCAGGACAGGATCGTCCCGGGAGACCTGCTCGACAAGGTGCTCGCCGCCTACCAGAAGCAAGGCGTGAGCGAGGAAATGCTCCAGAAGCTCTCGCAGGACTCGCCCCTCGGGCAGGTTCTCGCCTCGGGCCTGCGCAACTACAAGAGCTCGCGCTACGTGATGAAGGACGCGATAGAGGAAACAGGGCGCGCCGTGACCCATGAGCTCGAGCGCTTCCTGACCACCCTCGGGACTATCGCCACGATCAGCCCGCTGATGGGCCTGTTCGGCACGGTCGTGGGGATGATCGAGATATTCGGCTCCCAGTCACCCAGCGGCTCCAACCCGATCGAGCTCGCCCACGGGATCTCCGTGGCGCTCTACAACACGGGCTTCGGCCTGGTCATCGCCATTCCCGCCATGATCTTCTTCCGGCATTTTCGCGGCAGGGTGGAGACCTTCGTCGTCGAAATGGAGCAGCAGGCGGCGAGGCTGGTGGACGTGGTCCACGGCGAGCGCTTCGAATTCCAGCCGCCGCCGCGCTCGCAATGAGATTCACCCACGTTCCCAAGGACGATCCGGAAATCAACCTGATTCCGATGATCGACGTGCTGCTGGTCATCATCATCTTCCTCATGCTGACCACCACCTACTCCCGGTTCGCCGAGCTGAAGGTCAAGCTGCCGAGCGCCAACGCGGAGAGGAAGCTCGAGCGCTCCAACGAAATCGACGTCGTGGTCAGCGCCGGGGGGCAGTACCTGATCCAGCGCAAGCCCGTCGAGTTCCGGGACGTGAGGACCCTGGCCGAGGAACTCCGCCAGGCCGGTGCGGGAATGAAGGAGGCGATCGTCGTCATCGACGCCGACAACAACGCCACCCACCAGTCGGTGATCCGCGTCATGGACGCGGCGCGCCGGGCGGGCTTCGGCCAGGTGGTGTTCGCGGTGGAGCAGACGACCAAGTAGCGCGCAAGGCGCGCCCGTATGGAGGCCGTCCGGCCCACCGCTTCCGAGTTCGCCGCGCGCCACTGGTACCGGCTGAGCGCGGTCTCGATCCTGCTCTACCCCGCGAGCCTGGCGTTCCGGCTCGCGGTCGTGCTGCGACGCACGCTTTTCCGCCTCGGCGTGCTTGCGTCGGTGCGCCTGCGGGTGCCGGTGGTCGTGGTCGGGAATCTCACGGTCGGCGGCACGGGGAAGACCCCGCTGGTCCTGGCGCTCGCGGCGGCCTTGCGCCGCAGCGGAATGCACCCCGGAATTCTCAGTCGCGGATACCGCGGAAGCGGCGCCGAGCCTCGAGCGGTCCGCGCCGCAGACGAAGCCGGGCGCGTCGGGGACGAACCCCTGCTCCTCGCCGAGCGCTCGGGGTGCCCGGTCTGGATCGGGGCGAACCGCGCCGCGGCGGGTCGGGCTCTGCTCGCCGCCCATCCCGACTGCGACGTCATCCTCTGCGACGACGGCCTGCAGCACTACCGGCTGCGGCGCGATTTCGAGATCGCGGTCGAGGACGAGCGCGGCCTGGGCAACGGCATGCTGCTCCCTGCCGGGCCCTTGCGCGAGCCCGCCTGCCGCCGCGTGGATGCGACGGTGGTGAACGCCGATCAGTCCCGATCCGGTGCGTTTGCCATGCGGATTGTCCCGGCCTCCTTGCATCGGGTCGCGGACCCGCGGGTGCGCGTGATGCAGTCGGAGCTTTCCGGCAAGAAACTTCACGCCGTCGCGGGAATCGGCAATCCCGGCCGGTTTTTCGCCGTACTCGCGCGCATGGGGATCGCGTTCTCGCCTCACGCGTTTCCCGACCACCACGCGTTTCGGCCCACGGATCTGGAGTTTGCCGACTGCGACTTCGTGCTGATGACCGAGAAGGATGCGGTAAAATGCCGCCACTTCGCCCGGCATGACCTGATCGCGGTGCGTGTCGACGCCGAAGTCGATCCCGCCTTGACGGCTCTCATTCTGGAACGCATCCATGGACGCGCGGCTTCTTGACATTCTTGTCTGCCCGATCTGCAAGGGGCCGCTCGTCTACCGCAAGGCGCAGGCGGAGCTCGTGTGCAAGGGCGAGCGGCTCGCGTTTCCGATCCGGGACGAGATTCCGGTGATGCTCGAGGAGGAGGCGAGAAAGCTGCCTCCGGAAGAGGAAGTGAACGAGTGAGACAGGGCGGGTGAAGCAAGTCGAGGCTCACGCCGGACGCCGGCCGCCCCCACTCCTCCGTATGTCCTTCACCGCCATCATTCCGGCGCGCCTCGCCTCGAGCCGTCTTCCCGGGAAGGCGCTCGCCGACCTCGGCGGCAAGCCCATGGTCGTGCGGGTCGCCGAGCGCGCGCGCGAAAGCGGCGCGCTCGGGGTCTATGTCGCCACCGACCATCGCACCATCGCAGAGGCCGTCGAGCAGGCCGGCTTTCAGGCCCTGATGACGCGCCCCGATCATCCCACGGGAACCGACCGGATCGCCGAAGCGGCGGAACGTCTCAACCTGGAAGCGAACGCGATCGTGATGAATGTCCAGGGTGACGAGCCGCTCGTCGAGC
>DASSJA010000133.1:0-2523 GCA_035691445.1 Burkholderiales bacterium
CCGCCGGGGCGGTCGTCGAAGTGGTTGAATTCTAAACGAATGGAAGGTGAGCGGCAAGAGCTTGAGCCCGGTCATCCCGTTCGCAGAAAGGTATGCACCCATCCTAGCACCCTGATGCAAAAGGCAATATCGCATCGCGACCGGCGAACGAAGCTATGATATCCGGCATCCTGCTGCTCTCCTACGCCTCGAGGTAACTCCATGTGCAGAAACATCAGAACCCTGTTCAATTTCGAACCGCTCGTGACGGACGAAGAAATTCGTGCAGCCTCGCTGCAATTCGTGCGGAAAGTGAGCGGCTTCAACAAGCCGTCGAAAGTCAATGAGGCTGCGTTCCTCGCAGCCATCGACCAGATAGCGGCGATTTCCAGGAACCTCCTTGCCTCGCTCGAGACGAGCGCTCCTCCGAGGAATCGTGAGGAAGAGGCAGCCAAGGCAAGGGCACGCGCCGCTCAGAGGTTTCCTGCCTAAGCTTCTTGAGGTCCGACGATGGCCGGCTACTCGAAAAAATGACGATCAAACCAGCCCACCGTCGTGCGCTCGCTCACTTGAGGCGCCACGACTGGGGCAAGGCGCACGAAATCGTGATGGGCCTGCGGGACAAGCTCGCCTTCCGCCTGCACGGCCTCGTGCACCGGATCGAAGGCGATTCTGAAAATGCGCGCTACTGGTACGACCGGGCTGGCGTCCAGTTCCGCAAGTCGAGAACGTTCGAGTCGGAGATCGACGAAATCGCAAGGGTGCTGACTAGCCGCCGGCGCGGCGCCGCCGCGACTCGAACAGGCACACGCCGCTCGCAACCGAGACGTTCAGGCTCGCGACGCTCCCGCGCATAGGAATCCTCACCAGGAGATCGCAGCGCTCGCGCGTGAGGCGGCGCATGCCCTCGCCTTCCGCGCCCAGTACCCACGCCATAGCCTCGGGCAGCTCGGCGCCGTAGAGCGTCTTCTCGGCCCGCTCGTCCGCGCCGACTACCCAGATATTGCGCTCCTTCAATTCGTCGAGCGAACGGGCGAGATTCGTGACCATATAGTAAGGCACGGATTCGGCCGCGCCGCTCGCCACCTTGGATACGGTGGTGCCGATGCCCGCGGCGCGATCCTTGGGCGCGATCACCGCGTGCGCGCCAGCCGCGTCCGCGACCCGCAGGCAGGCGCCCAGGTTGTGCGGGTCGGTCACGCCGTCGAGCACCAATAGAAGCGGCGGTTCCTTCAGCGAGTCGAGCAGATCCTCCAGGCTCTCCCGCGCAGGCTTGTCGAGCGCCATCGCCACCACGCCCTGGTGGCGCGCGCCGCCGTAGAAGCCGTCCAGGCGCTTGGCCGGAACGCGCATCAACGCGACGCCGGCTCTTTCCGCCGCCAGCACGAGGTCCCTCGCGCGCGCGTCCTTCCGATTTTCATCGAGATAGATCTCCGTCACCGATGCCGCATCCGCGCGCAAGCGCGCCAGCACGGCGTGAAATCCGAAAATCGCGCGGGTCGGCTTCACCCTTTTAGGATCTCGCGCGCCGGCGGAGCGAACGGGCGCGGCCCGGGCCGCTCGCGGATTCGCCGGCAAGCACGAAATCGATGCGGCTCGTCTCCAGATCCACCCGGACGATCTTGACTCTCACCCGGTCGGCGAGGCGGAACTGCTTGCGGGTGCGGTCGCCGAGCAGACGGTGCTTGGTGGCGTTGAAATGAAAATAGTCCTGGCCGAGCTCGGAGATGTGCACCAGCCCCTCCACGTAGACGTCGTCCAGCGCGACGAAGATGCCGAAGCTGGTCACGGCTGACACCGAGCCATCGAACTCCTCGCCGACCCGGTCGCGCATGTAGTAGCACTTGAGCCAGGCGGAGACTTCGCGCGTCGCGTCGTCTGCGCGGCGTTCGGTCTGCGAGCAGTGGCTTCCCAGGTCCGTCCAGTTGCCCTGGTTGTAGCGCTGTTTCCCGAGCGCCGCCTTGATCGCGCGGTGGATGAGCAGGTCGGGGTAGCGCCGGATGGGCGACGTGAAATGCGTGTAGTGCTCGTACGCCAGGCCGAAGTGCCCGACGTTGTCCGGACTGTACTGCGCCTGCTGCAGGGAGCGCAGCAGCACGGTCTGCAGCAGCTGCACATCCGGACGCTTGCGCGCGGTCTCGAGCAGCTTCGCGTAATGCTTCGCCGTGGGTCTGTCGCCGCCCGCGAGCTGCAAGCCGAATTCCTTGAGAAACTCGCGCAGATTTGCCAGCTTCTCCGGGGTCGGCCCTTCGTGGATGCGGTACAGCGCGGGCTGCCTGTGCCTGGACAGGAAATCGGAGGCGCTGACGTTCGCTGCGAGCATGCATTCTTCGATGATGCGGTGGGCATCGTTGCGCTCGACCCGGTCGATGCGCGCGACGCGCCCCTCCGCGTCGAACACGAATTGCGTCTCTATCGTCTCGAAGTCGATCGCGCCCCGCTCCTCGCGGGCCCGGAGCAGAGCCCTGAAGAGCTCGTTCAGCAACTGCAGGCGCTGCAGCCACCCCTTCAGTTCCGCTCCCGCCTCGCCTTTGGGGTCGCCGA
>DASSJA010000134.1:0-4104 GCA_035691445.1 Burkholderiales bacterium
CGATTCCCGGGCGTGGGCCGTTCAGGACGAACACCGGAGCGGGTTGAAGAGCTTTTCTTGACGGCGCCCAAAAACGACCCTGCATGCCCGTGCAACCGCATGTCAGGAATCCTTGGACGCCGAAGGGCCGTCTTAAGCGGGGCTACCAAATCCCCGACTAGCAAGCATACCAACGGCTTCTCGGGCCGGTAAAGCGCAGTGAAGACCTTCCCCCTATGCGTCAGGAATGCGAAAGCTTCTCGGCCCGTTCAGGAAGGCGCCGCGCATGCACCCGCTCAGGGACGGTCATGCGCAGGCCCCCCTTGACTAGACAGATCATCCCCATACTCGAGGAAACCGGGATGATCCTGGAGGTGGGCCAGTGGGCGATACGCAGGGCCTTGGAGGACTCGCGCCGCTGGCGAACCAGGTGCGGGAGCCCGCCGCGCATCGCCGTCAACGTATCGCCGATCCAGCTGCGGCAACGGAACTTCGTCGAGGCGGTGCGCCGCGCCGTCGAGGAAGCGGGATTCGGGGAGTGCCAGCTCGATCTCGAAATCACCGAAGGTATCATCATGCGGGACATAGAAGACCACATCCAGAAGCTCTCCGCGATCCGGGAGATGGGCTTGCAGATCGCGGTCGACGATTTCGGCACGGGCTATTCTTCGCTTGCCTACCTCGCGAAGCTGCCGGTCAATGCCCTCAAGATCGACCGCTCGTTCATCATCACCATGGCGAGCAACCCGCAGAGCATGACCATCGTTTCAACGATCATCTCCCTCGCCCATTCTCTGGATCTGAAAGTGATCGCCGAGGGGGTGGATGCCGAGGAACAAGCGAAATACCTGAGGCTGCTAAGCTGCGACGAGATGCAGGGCTATCTCTTCAGCCGACCCGTCCCGCCCGACGAGGTCGAGGATCTCCTGGACGAGATCGGCGGCGAGGACGGGCCCTCGGCCTAGATCGCCTCGGGGAAATCGACGAATCAGTGGGCGACATCCACGATTTTCACGCGGCGAGGGACCCCGTGCCGCCCGGATTTCCGTTCCGCTGCCGGCGCCAGGCAGCGGGCGGCATTTCGAATTCGCGCTTGAAGGCCCGATTGAACGCCGATTCGGACTCATAGCCGAATTCCTCGGCGACCTGCGCGATGGCGCGGTCGCTCGAGCCCAACGCGGCGGCAGCCAGCGTCAGTCGCCAGCGCGTCAGGTATTGCATCGGCGGCTGGCCGAGCAGGTCCGCGAACCGCTGGGCAAGCGCCGAACGCGAGAGGCCGACGCGCTCGGCCAGCTCGTCGCCTGTCCAGTCTCGCGCCGGTTGCTCGTGCATCAGGCTGAGTGCTCGCCCGACGTAGCGGTCGCGCAGTCCCGCCAGCCAGCCGGTCTCCTGCTCCGGCAGGGACTCGATGTAACGGCGCATCGCCTCCACGAAGAGAAGCTCGGCGAGCTTGGCGAGCAGCGTCCCCGAGCCCGGACCCGGCGCGGTGTTCTCCTGCGCGCCGCGGCGCGCCAGGCTCATCAGCCACGCGGCGCCCGGCCCGTCGCCGAGCGGCACGCGCAGCAGCCGCGGCAGCGCGTCGAGCAACAGGCGGCAGAGCGCCTTGTCGCAGGATAGGAAGCCGCACAGGATGCGTGCCTCGTCACCGCCGCCGCCGTAGTCGATGGTCGCCAGTCCTCCCGCCTGCACCGGCCGCAGCAGCGTATCGGCATCCACGGGCGCGAGCTGAAGGTCGCTGCCGAGCAGGTTCGTGTCGCCCTGCGGCATCAGGACGAGGTCGCCGGAGGCAAGGTCGATGGGCTCGCCGTGCGGGGCGAGGCGCACTTTGCAGCGCCCCTGCGCAACCAGGTGGAAGAACACGACGGGGTTGAGCGGACGGAGCATCTCGGCAGCCCCGTAGCTGGGATGCGTCTCCACACACCAGGGCGCCGTGAAGCGGGCCTCGAGGAACAGCGCCCCCTTGAGCCTTACCGCGTGCAGCAGGTCGGACAGGGCATCCATGCAAGCATTTAGGACAAAAAGCCCGGCAAATCGGTCAAGACGCGAAGGGTGCCGCTAATATATCAGTACTCTGGGTCGAACGGTCCGTGACCCTATCGAAAAGGAGGATTCAATGCCGGAAGCCAAGCGCAGTCTCGTAGTTATGATGACGCGCAGCACCGACCACGAGCTTTCATCGGTCGGGTTTACCATCGCCTGCGGCGGCCTCACCGCGGGGCTTGATGTTTGCGTGTTTCTCACAAGCGCGTCAGTCGACCTAGTGCGCAAGCGCGCCATCGATGCCACTGTCGTACCCCCACTCAGCCCGCTGCGCGAGCTGGTGCAGGACTTCATGAAGCGCGGGGGCGCGGTATTCGCTTGCACGCCCTGCGTCAAGGCGCGCGGCTACGAGCAGAACGATCTCATCGAAGGTGTCGTGATCGCCGGTGCGAGCGTGGTGCACGAGCGCATCAAGCAGGGCGCTGCGACACTTTCGTTCTAGCGACTTTTCCGCCTGGCCCGGGCGCCGCGCGCTGCACCGGCTTACTTATGCGGCGCTCTTCGAGCTAAATCCCGTCAAATCGATCTAAGTCAAGATCTGAATGCGTATTGACATGTCAATCTAATATTCGTTAGATTAACGGTATGAGCCGTGCGCTGAAGGACCTCCTCTACGAGCATGTCGCCCGTGTCGGGAAGGCCCTGTCGAGCCCGAAGCGCCTCGAGTTGCTGGAATTGCTGGCGCAGGGGGAGAAGACCGTCGAAGCTCTTGCCGGCGAAGCCTCGATCAGCATGAAGCTTGCAAGCGCCCACCTGAGGGTGCTGAAGGAGTCCCGCCTGGTTGAGTCGCGTCGCGACGGCCGGTTCATCGCGTATGCTCTCTCCGGCGATGACGTAGCCGCGCTGTGGGCCAACCTGCACAGCGTGGCGGCGGAGCACCTGGTCGAGCTGCGGATCGCTCTGGAAAGCATCGTATCCGGACCCGAGCGGCTGACGCCCGAGACGCGCTTGAGCCTCCTCAAGAAGGCCAAACGGGGATCGGTGGTCGTGCTGGACGTGCGCCCCGAAGCGGAATATCGCGAGGCCCACCTGCCGTACGCCCGGTCGATCCCGCTGCCGGAACTGAAGCGGCGCTTGGCCGAGCTGCCCAAGGGGAAGGAGATCGTCGCCTACTGCAGAGGACCGTTCTGCCTGATGTCCGGCGAGGCGGTCGCCCTGCTCAGGAAGCGAGGCTACCGGGCAAGGAAGATCTCCGACGGCGTCGCGGAATGGGCGGCCGCCAGTCTGCCTGTCGAAACGACCTGAACCTCGCCGCCTATGAGCTTCTACGCGCGTCGAATCCTGCCGCCGCTCATCGACCTATCGATGCGCAACAAGGAAGCGACGCGTTTCCGCTCGCAACTCGCGAATATGCAAAGGATCCCAAGCCGATGACGTACATGTATTCCGGGCGCGCGCGACCAATTTCGTAGGAGAGAGAAATGTTCTTCAAGCAGCTTGCAACCAAGGAATCGTCGCTGTCCTACTTTTTCGGCTGCGGAACGCTGGGGAAAGCCGTCGCGGTCGATGTCGTGGCAGGGGATCAGGCCTGGTTCGTACAGCAAGCGAGGAAAACCAAATCTGCGATCACCCACGTCATTGACACGCATATTCACGCGGATCACTACTCGGGCGGTCGCGAGTTGGCGGCGATGACCGGTGCGGCCTACTGCCTCCACGAGAGCAACCATGGCCTGGTGAAATTCCCCTTCACGTCGCTGCGCGACGGCCAGACCGTCGAAGTCGGCAATACGATCATCAGGGTCATGCATACGCCGGGCCATACGAGGGACGGCATGTCGCTCGTAGTCACGGACAAACGGCGAGGCGACGAGCCGTGGTTTGTCCTTACGGGAGACACTCTGTTCGTTGGCGCGGTGGGCAGGCCGGACTTGGCCGGAAGGGAGCGCGAAATGGCCGGTGTCCTCTTCGATACGCTGAGGACCAAGATCTTGCCGCTCCCCGATACTTTGGAGATTTTTCCCGGCCATCAAGCGGGAAGCGTCTGCGGCGCCGGGCTCTCAGGCAAGGCTTCCTCGACGATCGGTTTTGAAAAGCGCTGGAATCCGGCGTTGTCGATCGCCGACCGCGAGGAGTTCATCGACT
>DASSJA010000135.1:0-3649 GCA_035691445.1 Burkholderiales bacterium
CGCTCTGCTGCTCGTGCTCGCCCTCGCGGCCTGCGAGCGCACCCCGCCGGCGAAGCCCGATCCCTACGATCCGGCGAAGATGGACCTCCAGCCGCAGCCGGCCAAGGTGACCAACGAGCGCCACCAGGGCGCCTTCGCCGAAGGCGCGGCGCTCAGCACGGGGGCGGAGATCAAGCCGCTCGATCCCTCGCCGGTGAAGACCATCCGGCTCGACACCACCCACAAGATCATCGAGATCGCGCCCGGGGTGAAGTTCAGCGCCTGGACCTTCGGCGACCAGGTGCCGGGGCCGGCGATCCGCGCGCGCGTCGGCGACAAGATCCGCTTCTCGATGACCAACCGCTCGGACGAGGCGGTGCCGGGCGTGCGCCTGACCGCCGCGCCGATGATGCACTCGATGGACTTCCACGCGGCGATGGTGTCGCCGCAGGACAAAGACCGCTCGATCGCGCCGGGGCAGACGATCGAGTTCGAGTTCACGCTCAACTATCCGGGCGTGTTCATGTACCACTGCGGCACGCCGATGATCCTAGAGCACATCGCTTCCGGGATGTACGGCATGGTCATCGTCGAGCCGCGCGGCGGCTACCCCACCAAGGTCGACCACGAGTACATGGTCGTGCAAAGCGAGTTCTATGCGAAGGCGCCCGCCAAGGGCTCCAAGAGCGGCATCTACACGCTCGACGGCGAAGCAGTGCGCGCGGCGCGCCCGAACTACACGGTGTTCAACGGCCGTTTCAACGGCCTGGTCGATTCGCCGCTGCCCGCGAAGCCGCACGAGCGCGTGCGCCTTTTCGTGCTGAACGTCGGCCCGAGCAAGACCTCGAGCTTCCACGTGGTGGGCACCATCTTCGACCGCGTGTGGATGGACGGCAATCCGGACAACCAGTTCCGCGGCATGCAGACCGTGCTCCTCGGCTCCTCGAGCAGCGCGATCGTCGAGTTCGTGATCCCGGAGGCCGGCTCGTACGTCATGGTCGACCACCATTTCGCCAACGCCTCGCAGGGCGCGATCGGACTGATCTCCACCGAGGCGAAGCCCTCGCGCGCCGAGCTCGAGCACCACAACCTCCCCGCCTCCGGCCAGCCGAACGACGCAGAAGCGGTGCGCGGCAAGCTCGACTTCGAGAGCAAGTGCTTCGCGTGCCACTCGATGGGCCACGGCCGCAAGCTCGGCCCGGACCTCGCCGGCGTGACCAAGCGCCGCACGGCCGAGTGGATCGAGCACTGGCTCAAGTCGCCCGAGGACATGCTCGCCAGGGACCCCGACGCCAAGGCGCTGCTCAAGGAGTACGGCGTGCCGATGCCGAACCAGAGCCTCTCCGAAGGCGAGATCCGCCAGTACCTGAAGTACTTCCAGTGGTACGACGCGCAGCCGGCGGGCTCGGTGCAGGCCTCGGGCGGGGAGCATTGACATGCGCCTCGCGCTTTTTCTGACGAGCTTGTTTTTCGGAGAGGCCTTCGCGTGCGGCTACTGCGTCGAGGACAAGATCGCGGCGGTCTACGACTACGCTGCGCTCACCCAGGCGCACGCGCGCAAGCACACGGTCGTCTACTTCGCCATCGACGGCGCGATCCGCGACTCTGCCTCGTCGTTGAAGACGATGGTCGAGCGCACGAAAGGCGTGGAGAAGGGATCGGCGCGCGTCTCGGTGGAAGCCCGCGCGCTCGCCGTGACGTTCGACCCGCGCCGCACCGCCCTGCCCGCTCTGCAGAGCGGGCTGGAGAAGGCGCTCAAGCCGCGCGGGCTGGAGCTGCTACTACTCGATACGAAATAGGGGTTACGAAGCGGAAGGGGGCACACTAGCCGCGCTCGACTCTCGGAACATCGACGCTTCCAAGGAAGCTGCGCTCACGCGGATCATGGGCCCGCACGACTGGAAAAAGGCTCTCTACGAACCGAAACCCACAGGCGACCTATTCGGAGACGAGTCCGACATGCGCACAGCGGACCCAACGCGCATGGCCGAGTGGGTGAAGGAATGCTTACAAACAATCTTCGCCGGCGTACATGGCCCGAAGATTCTTCATCAGCGCCGCAAGGGTGGAAAGAGCGGGCCGCCGCTCTATGCTTTATTTCTGCTCATTTCGAATCCGGAAGCGAAGGCACTCGGCCTCGCGAAGCGGTTCGCGACGTCAGTTCTTAGAGTGTGACGCCCGCCGGATACTGATCCCACGTCTGCCCGTCGAGCTCACGACCGTTCGCGTGCTTCGAACGCTTACGGCCATCGGCGCCCCAAGTGCCCCACTGCTTGAAGAAGTACGCGACGCCTAAGTCCTCGCATTGCCGCTGAATGCGTCTAGCCCATTCGACCTTCATCGGACGGGCGTTAGACCCGCTCTCGCCACCCACTATGACCCAGTGAATATTAGTGAGGTCGAGTTCGCCAAGATCCTCAAGCAAGGGTTCTATGGACAGGAAACGGATGTGCGCCGCGACCTGTCGGAGGTGATCGATACGGGGCTTACCATGCCTACGATTCTCGACTGATACGCCGAGCCAGACGTTTTCCGGGACATCCCGACCAGTGAAATACGAGGGCAATCGGTCAGCCCGCTTCGTGAGGACCTGGTAGGTGTGCTGCGGAGTTTGACGAATGGTCGCGAACACGCGGTCTATGTATTCGTCTGAGATGTCGGTGTGGAACAAGTCACTCATGGAATTCACGAACCATACCGTCGGCTTCTTGCGCCTCACGGGCTGCTCGAGGCGATTCGGCTGCAGTGTTAGCCTAAAAGCGCGATCGTATCCTGATGCCCCCATGGCCTTGAGCCGCTTCGCCATCGTTTCGGCGTAGCAATGCTTGCACCCGGGGCTGATCTTCGTGCAGCCGGTTACCGGGTTCCACGTCTGTTCGGTCCACTCGATCTTCGACGTTGTCGCCATAGTTCACTCCACACCGCCGAATGTTACGTTCCGCCGGACGCCAACGGTGTGCCCAAGGATCCGCAGGCGCGACTCCAGGCTCACCGAGTGAGCCACTACAGCGGTAAACATTTGCGTCACCTCAACATCATCCGTAAATCTAGACCTGCCGCTCGAGGATGCGCGCGCCGAGCGCGAGGGCGCGCTCGGCCCAGGAGCGGCTGCGCCATTCCGGAAGCGTGACGACCCGCGAGCGCTCGAGGTCGGCGGCGAAGTCGGCCTCGAGCCGCGCGGCGAAGCCTTTCTCCAGCACGGCAAGATTGACCTCGTCGTTCAGGCCGAACGAGCGGTTGTCGAAGTTGGTCGAGCCGACCACCGCCCACAGGCCGTCGACGATGAACACCTTGGCGTGGATCATCGCCGGCTGGTACTCGTGGACCGTCGCGCCGGCGGCGAGCAGCCGGCCGTAGCGTCGCCGGCTGGCGAGGCGCGTGATCGGGTGGTTGTTCCACTTTCCGGGCGTGAGGATGGTGACCGGCACGCCGCGGCGCGCCGCGCGCTCGAGCTCGGCCATCAGGCTGCGGTCGGGAAGGAAATAAGGCGAGCAGATCTTGATCGAGTCGCGCGCCGAGGCGACGAGCAGCTGGAAGAGCAGCCGGGCCCGCGTGGCGCGTCCGGCGGACGGCGTGCTGTTCACCACCATGCCGATGCCCTGGCCGGGGGGCACGACGCGCGGCTGCTCGCGCGTGAGGAGCGCGAACTCGGCCTCCGGCAGCACCTCGC
>DASSJA010000136.1:0-7420 GCA_035691445.1 Burkholderiales bacterium
CAAGTACACCTACGGCACCGATGGCCCGGGCGGAACGGGCCACCTTGCGACGGCACGCATCCTGCGAGCGTTCGGCGCTTCCGCGCGCGACGTGCCGTTCAAGGGCGCCGGCGAGACGCTGACCGCTTTCCTCGGACATCACATCGACATCTATACCGGCTCGGCGCCTCCGATCCTCCAGTACGTGGGCCTGGGCCAAGCCAAGTGCTTGCTCTTGACTTCGGCCGATCGCATTTCCGCCATGCCTAATGCGTCGGGTCTCCGCGACCTCGGGATTCCCGACGACCAGACCATCCTGTGGCGCGGCGTGCTGGCTCCGAAGGGCACGCCGCCGGAGCGCGTCAAGCAGCTGCAGCAGGCATTCGACAAAGCAGCCAACTCGCCCGAGGCGCGCAAGTTCCTCGAGGACGCCGGGGAGCAGGTCGCTATCCGCACGGGATCCGAACTGCGGACCGCCATAGATAACGAATACGCGGCGATGGGGAAGCTCGCGCGCGAGCTCCGGCTGTCACCGTAACGAGAATTGGCCGCCCGCGTCCGCGCGGCGGAGGATCTCGTTGAGACTGCCGCCGAAGGCGGTGACGTGGCGCGTGATGCAGGTGTGGTGATCGCCGGGGATTACGGCAACCTCCAGGCGCGGAAGAAGCCTCGACCAACCGAGATCGGGACGATACGCGGGAAACTGCTCAGAACGGAACAGGATGACCGGGTTGCTGTATCGCGACGGCACATAACGCCGGACCGCCCGGCGGTGGACACGAACGGACTCTTCGAAATCCGACCGCGTTGAGTTTTGGAGCGCGCCTTCGTTGCCAGCCGGTTGCTCTTCCCGCACCGTGGCGAGATGACGAAGCGAACCCGTCAGCTTGCGCAATACGTAGTCCGTTTGACTGCGCACGCTTGCCCGTCTCAGCGTCTCGAGCCGGGTTTTGTAGTAGCGGGTCCGCCAGGTGAGCTCCCCCCAGACGCGGTCGGAGCGTTCGCGCAGTTGGCCTGCAACGTTCGAGGCACGGCGCAGGGTGGGGAAACCGCGAGAGGGGGCGTGCGTGTCCACCATGACGACGAGCTCGACATGCTCTCCGGCTCCGTGGAGCTGGCGGGCCATTTCGAGGGCAATCAAGCCACCGTCACAGTGACCGCCGAGAACGTAGGGTCCGTGCGGCCGCGTCCCGCGCACGGCCTCGATTCGGCTCGCCGCTATCGCTTCCACTGTCGCCGGGCACTCCGGCTCCGCCAGCCCGTGGAGATGCACGGCGTAGAAGGGGCGGTCGGAATCCAGACAGCGAGCCAGCGCGTGCGTGTAGAGGCCGCGCCCGTAGTCGTTGTGCAGGAAGAAGAGTGGCGAGCGCTGGCCGGATGCGCGGAGGGCCGTGACAGGCTCGTTGAATCCGCTTTCCACCCGACTCATCGCCTCGGCGAGGTCGGCGACCGTCGGAGCCTCCGCAAGCAGCGACGGCGAAAGGACAGTCCCGCATGTCCGCTCGACCCTGGCGACGAACTCGGCGGCGAACATCGAGTCGCCGCCGAGGTCGAAATAATTGTCGTGCGCTCCGATGGGAGACACGCCGAAAAGCTCTTCCCAGATGGCCGCAATCTGATGCTCCGTCGGACTGCGCGGTGCAACAAAGCTGGCGGCTCGAGTCGTCACTGGCCTTGGAAGCGGCGGCAATGCTTTGCCGTTCCCCGGGTGCTGCGCATCCTGGGAGCGCTTCCCTGCAGACGTGTCGCGCCGCTGCTCGACGGCCTGCGCCGATGCCGCCAGCACGGGCTGGCTGCAGAATTCCGAAACCGACAGCTCCACGCCGAAGTCGATCTCGATGCGATTCAAGAGTCGAAACACCGAGACCGAGTCGCCACCCAGATCGAAGAAATTGGCTTCGCGCTGGGGCGCGGGCACCTGCAGAACGTCCCGCCAGATATGCGCCACCCGGCGTTCGATCGCACTCGCGTAGACAGGTTCTGTCGTAGCCGCCTGCGATCCAGACTTCGATTGGGTGACGAGGCTGCTGCGGTTGACCTTGCCACCCGGCAGTCGTGGCAACGCCGGAAGCTTCACATACGCGGTCGGTTCCGCCGGCTTCGGAATCACCGCGGCCACCGCGCGCCGAATCTCTGCAGTGTTCGGTGCGGCTTCGCCCTCCGCCGCGTAGTAGACGACGATCGTCGTGTCGCCGTTCGTCGCTGGCCGGGCGACGGCAACCGCCTCGACCACGCCGGGCACGCGACTCGCCGCCCGTTCGATTTCGCTGAGATGGATGCGATAGCCGTGGACGTTGACGATCAGGTCCCGCCGCCCCAGGAGGAAGACCGACCCGTTCTCGAGCTGGTAGCCCAGATCGCCCGTCGCGATCGGGACATCGAATGGCTGTACCTGACCGCTGCGCGCGTCCCAGTATCCGCTCGCCAACATCTTGCTCGCGACCCGAATCTCCCCGACTGCGCCCGAAGCGGAATGTCCTTCCTCGTCCCATAGCGTCACTTCAACGCCAGAGACCGGCGTGCCCGCCGGAACGCGCCCGGCGACGATGCGAGTATCGTGATCGAAGAACGTTTGGCAGATCGTGTCCGTTTCGGTAGCGGCATAGCCGTTGGCCAGGATGCAGCCACGACGAAAATGCCGGCGGAAGCCGCTCACGTCGCTTTCCCGCACCGGCTCCCCACCCAGGCGTACGACGCGCACGCGAGCAAAGATCTCGCCGGTCAGCGTTTCCAGAAACAGCCGGAAGATCGTCGGCACGGCATAGAACACCGTAATGCCGGTGTGATCCAGCCAGTGCGCCAGCTCTGCCAAGCCCCGAGCGCGGATGTCGTAGAACATCAGCGTGGCCCCGGTGAGCAGAGCTCCGTAGATTTCGCGAATGCCTGCACTCACCGCGAAGGACTGGAGCAGCGACAGGCGGTCCCCCTGATGGATGCCGTAGTCCGCCGCGTAGCGTGCCGCCCGCGCGAGAACGGCGGAGTGGCTGAGAACGACGCCCTTGGGGATGCCCGTGGTGCCGGAGGTGTACAGGAGGCAGGCCGGGGCAGCCGGCGCAAGCGTCGCCGTCCCATGCGCGGGCGACGCTTCCATCCGATCGAGGCACAGCACGGTGCGCTCCGGTCCGGCGAGCGTGGCGGCGGCTTCGCGCTGCGCGGCACTCGCCAGCACGAACTCCGGGCGTGCGTCGGCAAGGATGGCCTGCAGCCGGCCCGTTGGCAGATAGGGGTCCAGCGGGACATAAAATCCCCCCGCGCCCACGACGCCCAGGATCAGCGGCGCCAGCTCGAGCCCGTGTTCACACAGCACGGCGACCGGCCGCGCGGGGTCGAAGCCTCGACGGAGCAGTTCCCCGGAAACCCGAGTGGCGCGCTCATTGAGCTCCCCGTATGTGAGTTGCATCTCCCGGTCGATTGCTGCGGGGCGCTCGGGATGCTGGAGCGCTATCTGACGGAACCGATCCTCGATCGATCCGGCAAGATCGGCCGCGGAGAAGGGTGAACAGACGCCGGTCGGCGATGCGGTCGCCGGCAGCAAGCTGCACACATCCTCGGCTGCCAGGGACGCGGGGCTGATCATCTCCATGCCTGGCGAGACCACGCGAAGTTTGAGCGTCGCCTGCTCATTGAGGATGCGATCGACCCGCCGTACCTTGAGCTTTTTCACTGCGGCCGATTTCGGCGCCAGCAGCCGGCGGAAGGCTCCCTCGATCTCGATATCCAAGTTGTGCGCAGATTGATATCGGATCTCTACGTCGTCGGGGCTGTGAGGGATGAACTGCATTTTTTCGACGCCCGGCAGCTCGACCTGCGCCAACTCGTGCACCGCAAGTGCCGCAATGCCCCCGCTCCCCAGACGCACGGGCAGCCAATCCTGTTCCTTGCCTTCCAGCGCGATGAGCGTTTCCGCACCGGTGCCAACCTTGCCCAGAACGGCGATGTCCCTCAGGTCGAAACGGATGATCGGCAACGTGGTATGAACGAGGCTCGTCAGCAATACACGTCCGCGTTCGCCGGGCCGCACCATGCGGTTGGTGCGATCGACGACTTCCAGCAGGTTCAAATCGGTGAAAACGTGGAATTCTTCGTCGCGTGGCCCCCGCGCCGCCATGTAAAGCGATTCGACCCCAGCGTACAAGTCGCAGATCTCGGGGTTCCAGGCTTTCTCGATCTGCGCACGCATCGCCGGAGTCAGCCGATCCCCACTGACGAGCACGGAGCGGGGAGCAATCCGGAGCCGGCCCTCGAGCGTCCACTCGGCCAGCCAGGAGAGTGTGCTGGCGTAGGTTGTTATGCGCTCCGGTTGGAACGCATTCAGTCGCGCCCAGATTTCTTCGACCGGGTCGAATATGGACACACGCAGCACGTCGTGGGCGGCCTGTGAGGCGAGGCTGATGCTGGTTGGGCCTACGAAGTGACCCTCCGACCTCATGAAGAAGGCGCTGCGAAGCGGCCGCCCCATGTCCTGCGCGAGGGGCAGCAGCCGCGAGGCTGCCGTGGCCGTCAGATAACGCCAGGCTTTGCGCGTATAAGGGACGTAGCTGTAGATCCGTGATCCGCCGGAGCTATGGATGACGATGTATTCGTTGAGGTAGAGGTTCAGCGGATCGCGGTCCTCCTCGAACCACGCTTTCAGGTCGCTCCTGCGCAGGCGCCGGTCGGTGACGGCCTCGTCGAATCGCACCATCAGGTCTGCCTTCGAAACGACAGGCAGCTGCTCCAATGCGATGTACGGCAGGTCCCGCTCGCGAATGCCCTCTCGCGTATAGACTTCGCGATAGAAACGGGAATGATTCCACGCGCGAACGAGAAGCTCGCGAAGCCGTCTCTCAGGCATGCCCGTCATCAATTCCTCACGGCCGCAATCGCGTGGGCTGCCGCAGGCGGCATGAGATCAAACGCAAATGCCGGAGCGGACCAAAGCAGGGATTTGGACGTAGGCATCGGCATGTGCCTCGCCGCGACTGAAAACAAGCCGATTTCTCCCCCTCCTGGAGGGGCTGGTAGAGCATGTTTCGTGCCGGGCGCGCCTATCACCTTGTTTTTCTGCGCGTCGCGGTGAGCGTGGCGCGGCGCGACACGCGGAGTGTAAAGCCGATCGACACACGCGGGGATCACTTGAGCGGGCTTGGTCCTCCCGCAATCAATCTCCAGCCCTTCCGCCGACTCGTGTCGGTCAGATCGCCGAGTCAAGGTCCGATTTTCGAAGCATGACCGGCTGCAACGGGCCGTGGCCTGCCAGTCGTACAGGGCAACTCGAGGCCAGTTCCGCTCTTTCGGGCCGGGCCGCAAGAGGCGTCAACTTCGCGCGGCGCAGTCGAGAAGCGAGCTTTAGCGCCGCGCCAGCAGATACGCATTCAGAATCCCGTAGAGAATGAACCCGCACGCGATCGCGATGAAGACTCCGAGCGGGCCCGCGTCGATCCACCAGACGGCCGCCAGCGCGCCACCCGCGCTGGCGAGGAGCCTTAGCCCATTTGCAACAACCGCCGGAACCACGTTGCCAACGCCTTGCATTGCGAAATAGATCGCCATTCCCAGCCCGTACATAGCGTAGATCGGACCCACGGTCTGCAGATACAGCGTACCCACCTGGATCACTGCTTGTTCGTCGGTGAAAAGCCTCATCCAGACAGAAGGGAAGAACGCGAAGAAGAGGCCCACGACGCCGCAGGAGGCTGCGACCGCTCCGCCTCCGAGCCAGCCGATGGTGCGCGCGCGTTGCCGCTGTCTCGCGCCCCAGTTGGTGCCAACCATCGCGACCAGCGCGGTGCCGAAGCCGAACGCGAGCGGGATCATGATGTACTCGAGCCGGGCGCCCATCGCGTAGCCGATGGCCGCCTCCCTTCCGAGGTGACCGGCGACGCCAGTGAGCACGATGACGGTCAGATTGTTGATGGCTACATTCATCATTCCCGGAATTCCTACCCGGAAAAATTCCTTGTAAAGGGTCCACTGCCGGGGCATTCGACTGAAGTCGAGTCTCACCAGCGTGTTGCCGCTTCGCAGTCGGCAGAACAGGACCGCGCTGCCGATCCCGAACGGGACGACGATCCCCCATCCTGCGCCGGCTGGCCCGAGTGGCGGCACCGGGCCCCAGCCGAAGATGAGAATCGGCGAAATCACGACGTGCGCGACCACGCTAGCGACCAACACCCCCGCGGGATATGCCATGTTGCCGGTTCCACGCACGACGTTCGCGAGGATGTTGAGCACACAGATGGAGATGGCGCCGCCAAGGACCACCGTGGAGTAATCGAGCGCAGCCTGAAGCACCGCTCCCCGGCCGCCCATCCAGCGGAAGATGAGCGGCCCGATCCACAGCATCACCCCGGAGAACACGACCGCCATTCCGAGCGCGAGCGCAACCGCGTGCATAGCGAAGTCATTCGCCCGTTCGCGCGCTCCAGCTCCCAAGGCGCGGGCGACGGCGGACGAAACCGCCCCGCCCATGCCGCTGGCCGCTGCGTGCTGTATGAACATGACGAAGGGAAACACGAGTGACACCCCGGCGAGGGCGTCTGCGCCGAGGCGACCCAGAAACAGCCCGTCGAAGGTGATGAGGCCGGCGATCGCTGCCAGGTTAAGGACATTGGGCGCCGAAAGGCGCAGCAGCGTCGGCAGGATCGACCCCTCGAGCAGGATCTTGGTGCGCGCGGACGCAGGGCGCGCGGGCGCTACGGCTTGGCCTAATGCGGGAGTTGAAGCGTTTCCGTTGCTCATGCCACTCACTCCTTCCCCGAAGGCGGGGTGGAGCAGCGCTTGAGACGGAATCGTCTTTTTGGACCGGGTGCCTGCGAAAGACCCGGCTAGGTACGCCTGCCTCCTAGTAGATCAAAGCAGGCGAACGCTACGAATCTGTAGATAATATTACATAAATGTGGTAATGTCAACACCAATGTTTCTCGCCTTGTTGACAAGTCTTCCGACCGGAAACGCGACCCTGCGGATGCGCGTATGGCGGGCGCTGAAAAATACGGGATGTGCAGTCTTGCGTGACGGCGTCTATATTCTGCCGATCGAGGCCCCGCAGGCCGCCGCCCTGGCCGAAGCGGAGTCCCAGGTCAAGGCCGGCGGCGGGTTCGCGATGACTGTGGAATTGAATTTGAAGACTTCCGCGCAACTCGAGCATGTGCGCAAGCTGTTTGACCGCGGGGAGGAATACGGGGCGCTCGTTGCGAAAATCCGCGCGGCAAGGACCGCCCTGCAGCGCCTCGGAAAGCGCAAGGCCGACACGCTCGTCCGGCGTATGCGACTATCGCTCGGGGAACTCGCCAAGGTCGATTTCTATCCCAGCCAAGCGCAGCTGCAGGCCAAGGATGCGATGTCGGCCCTCGAGGGCGAGGCGCAGAGGCTGTTCTCTGCGGGCGAACCGCACTCCTCGAGGGGAAAACTGCGCCGGCTGGACCCTGCAAAGTATCGCGATCGCACCTGGGCAACCCGC
>DASSJA010000137.1:0-2362 GCA_035691445.1 Burkholderiales bacterium
GAGGGCACGAACGCAGGCGATGGAGCCGCGGGCTGCGAGCCCGGGAAAGAGCTTTGACCGGACACCGCGCCGAGCGGACCGCCGCTCGAGGACGCCTCGGTGCCCGCGGAGAACTCGACCGTACGCGCGTCCGGGCGCGTGAGCTGGCGGATCAACCGCGGAGTGATGAGGAGCACGATCCCGGTCTTGGTGTTGTTGGTGGTCTGGTTCGAGAACAGTCGGCCGAGAACCGGAAAGTCGCCGAGGCCCGGGACGCGGGTGGCGTTGCGCCGGTCCTCGTCGTCGATGAGGCCGGCGAGGACCTGGGTTTCCCCGTCGCGCAGGCGCAGCGACGTGCTGGTGTTGCGCGTGCCGATCTGGTAGACCCGCCCTCCGCTGGAGTCCTGGATCGTATTGGTGATGCTGCTCACCTCGAGGGACACCTTGATTCCGATGTCGTTGTCGAGGTAGACCAGGGGCTCCACCTCGAACTTCAGGCCGACGTCGAGATAGGTCACCGACTGCGAAACGAAGCCGCCCGCCACCGCGGCGGTGGTGGTGATCACCGGAACCCGGTCCCCGATGTGGATCTTGGCCTTCTCGCGGTTTTTCACGCGGATGCGCGGGTTGGCGAGCAGGTTGGTCTGGCCGTCGGTCTGCGAGAGCGACAGAAGAAAGAGGGGGTCGGGCAGGGTGAGGCGAACGAGGCTCGAGTCGCGCGAGCGCAGCTCGGACAGGCTCAGCACGCCCGGGGTTGCGGTGCCGGTGCTGGCGCCGACGACGCCCAGCGCCGCGGAATCGGGAAAGCGCGCGCCCAGCTGGAGCAGCCGGTTGTAGCCGATCTCCAGCACTTCGACCTCGAGCATCACCTCGGGCTCGGCGATGTCCTGCGCGGCGACCAGCTTCTCGGCGAGCCGGATGGCGTTCGGCGTGTCTTTCATCACCAGCATGTTCAGCTTTTCGTCGATGAAGATGTCGCGCGTCTTGAGGATGGTGCGGATCAGGTTCGCCGTCTGCTTGACGTCCGCGTTGGCGAGGTAGAAGGTCTTGACCACCAGGTCCTGGTACTCGCGCAGCTTCTGCGGCGTGTTCGGGTAGATCAGCGCCGTGCTTTCGTTGAGGACTTTCTGCTCGAGCTGGTTGGTGGCGAGGATGAGCCGGATGACGTCCTCGACTTGGGCGTCGCGCACGACGATGGTCGTCCTCTGGTCGGCGCGGACGTCCTTGTCGAACAGGAAGTTGAGGTTCCCGGCCCGGGCAATGACGTCGAACACGGTGCGCAGGGGCACGTCCTTCAATTCCAGGGAGATGGGCTTGGTCACCGAGCTCCTCAGCTGGAGGAGGGCGACGGCGGGCCTGGCGGTTTTCTCCTCGATCAGCCGCTGCAGCTCGCGCGCGTCGCGCTGGGCCGGGTTCTCCGTCAGCACGGGGCCGAGAACATCCATGGCGTCGCGGTATTTTTCCGCCTTGAACAGCCGCTCGGCGTCGGCGACCAGCCGGCGGTGGCGCCTGTCGGTCTCCAGCTGCGCGAGGCCCTGGGCGGCGCGCGCGTTGGCAGGATCGTACTTGAGGGCGCGGCGGTAGAGCTCGTCGGCGGCGTCGAACTGGGCGGCCGATCTCAGGGAATCCGCACGGATCAGCCATCGCGTCACCGTCAAGTCCCGCTCGCGGAAGTATTCCTGGCGGTAGTAGTGGTTTTGGGGATCGTCCTGGCTCGCTTTCTGGAGCGCGGCGAGCGCCTCGTCGGTCCGGCCTTCGTTCATCAGGCGGCGCGCGTCCTGGATCACGGCGTCGCCCGCGCAGGCGGCGACGAGCATGCAGGCGGCGAGCGCGGCACTAGAAGTCTTCAATCGGAGTTTCATGGGGTTTCGCCTTCGTTGGCGGGACGAAAATAGACGGTCAGGCGCACCTGGGCCTCGAGACGCGTGTCGCCGACCCTCTTGCGCTCGAAGCGCAGCCCCTCGAGCGAAGCGATGGGCATGGACTTCAGGGTCGCTGCGACGAACTGCCGTATCTGCGGGTAGGTTCCCCGCAGCGGCAGCGTGATCCGGTAGAAGGCCAGGCCCACGGCCGGTTTCTCCAGTCGATACTCGCCCTGGAGCAGCTCGAGCTTCGCGGCGCGCGCCAGGCCGTAGACGCGCTCGAGCTGGTCCGGGAGCTTCTCCAGCGGGGGAAACAGGCTGTAGAAGCGGCGGAGCTCCTCGGCGCGGCCCTCGCTCGACACGGGCTGGAACGCGGTGCGATCGCGCAGCCGCTCGGCGACCGCGCGCTGCGCCTGCAGCTCGCGCTCGGCCGGCCCGACCGCGGAAAAATAGAACGGAATGCAGAAAACGAGAACGCCCACGCCGATCACTCCGGTCGGCCCGAGCGCGTGCAAGGCGAC
>DASSJA010000138.1:0-4661 GCA_035691445.1 Burkholderiales bacterium
ACGCGATTCTCTACCGGCGCGGCAATTTCAACGGCTCCTTCGACCAGCTGATGCTCGATGCCCTGATGGAGGCGAAGGACGCCGAGATCGCGTTCTCTCCGGGCTTCCGCTGGGGAACGACGCTGCTACCCGGGGACGCGATCACGCTCGAAGACGTGATGAATCAGACCGCGATCACCTATCCGCGTACGGTGCTTTCGGAGCTGAGCGGAGCGGCGATCAAGGCGATTCTCGAGGACGTCTGCGACAATCTCTTCAATCCCGATCCGTATTATCAGCAGGGCGGGGACATGGTGCGGGTCGGCGGGATGAGCTACACCTGCAGCCCCGGTGCGAAGATGGGCGCCCGCATCACCGAGATGCGTCTGGCCGGCAAGCCCATCGAGGCCGACAAAACCTACAAGGTCGCCAGCTGGGCTCCCGTGGCCGAGGATGCTCCCCCCGGGGAGCCGGCCTGGGAGGTCCTCGGCCGGTACCTGCGCGCAAAGAAGATCGTCAAGCCGACCAGGCTCAATCTCCCGCGGCTCGTCGGTGTAGAAGGCAATGCGGGAATCGCGTGAGCGTTCGTCCAGCTTCGCCTTGATTTGTTCCCGCTGCGCCCTCATGTCCAGGGGAAGTCGTTCGCTCTTCGGGTTATAATTCGCAGCCAGTCGGAGGCGCCATGCCGATCTACGAATACCGCTGCACGTCCTGCGGGTTCCAGAAGGAATTCCTGCAGAAGATCAGCGATCCCGTGATGACCGTTTGTCCGCGGTGCGAGAAGCGCACCTTCTCCAAGATGCTGACCGCGGCAGGGTTCCAGCTGAAAGGCAGCGGCTGGTACGCAACCGACTTCAGGAACAGCGGTGCAAAGCCTGCGGCGAAGGTCGACAGCAAGGACAAGAGCACCGACAAGGTCGAAGCGAAGACCGAGGGCAAAACCGAAGTCAAGGCCGAACCGAAGTCCGAACCGAAGTCCGAATCGGCATCCGATACGCCGGGCCGTGGAACAGGGGCCTCTCCGGCCTGTTCGTGATCACGGGAGCCGAGCCGCGCCCCGCGCGCGCCATCCGATTCTTTCCGCGGCGACCGTCGCGGACCTCAAAGCCTTTCGACTGAGTACCAGTCCACGTCTCGATGAAGAAATATCTCATCACCGGGCTTCTGATCTGGATTCCCCTCGCGATCACGATCTGGGTGCTCGAGCTGATCGTCAGCACGATGGACCAGTCGCTGCTGCTCCTGCCGCCGAAGTACCAGCCCCACGCCTTGTTCGGCCACCAGATCCCGGGCCTCGGCGCGCTGCTCACGGTGGTCGTCGTGTTCGTCACCGGGGTGCTCGCCTCCAACATTCTCGGGCAGCGGCTCGTGTTGTTCTGGGAAAGGATCCTCGGCCGCATTCCAGTGGTGAAGACGATCTACACCGCCGTCAAACAGGTGAGCGACACCTTGTTCGCGCCGGGCGGCCAGGCGTTCAGCAAGGCGCTGCTGGTGCAGTACCCGCGCCAGGGATGCTGGACCATCGCATTTCTCACCGGAAAACCGGGAGGGGATCTCGCCAACCACCTGCGGGGGGATTACGTGAGCATCTACCTCCCGACCACGCCGAATCCGACCTCCGGATTCTTTCTGGTCATGCCCAGGGCCGACGTCATCGAGCTCGACATGAGCGTGGACGAAGCCCTCAAGTACGTCATCTCCATGGGCGTGGTCGCGCCCGAGGTCCCGTTGCCGCGAAAATCGTAGAGGTGCACTTGAACGGGCGATGGGGCGCGGTAAAATGCCCGTGCGCAGGCGGGTCCGGATCGCGGCTGCGCCCGACCAACCTCTGAGGCAGACCCGATGAAAAGCGGCACCCCCATCGCCTTCGACACGACTTCACCGGAATACCAGTGCGACGTGCTCGTCATCGGCGGCGGACCCGGCGGCTCCACCATTTCGGCATTTCTCGCGCAGAAGGGCTGGAGGGTGGTGCTGCTGGAAAAGGAGCACCATCCCCGCTTCCACATCGGCGAGTCGCTGCTGCCGCTCAATCTTCCGCTGCTCGGACGCCTGGGCGTGCTCGATCAGGTCGACCAGATCGGGCTGATGAAGCCCGGCGCCGAATTCAACTACGAAGGGTACGAGCCGGCCGTCTACTATTTCGCCAACGCCATGGACAGGTCCTATCCGTCGGCGTACGAGGTCCGGCGCTCGGAGTTCGACCACCTGCTGCTCAAGAACAGCGCATCCAAGGGCACCGACGTGCGCGAAGGCGTCAGGGTCACGGAGGTCGAGTTCCGACCGCGCGCCACGTCTCTGGCGCGTTCCGTGGACGAGCAGGGTCGGACGCAAGTCTGGGAAACGCGCTTCGTCGTCGACGCTTCCGGCCGCGACACTTTTCTCGCCAACCGCTTCAAGATCAAGAACCGCAACCCGGTGCACAACAGCTCCGCCATATTCGGCCACTTCGAGGGCGCGGTACGCCGCACCGGGCGCGACGAGGGAAACATCAGCGTCTACTGGTTCGACCACGGCTGGTACTGGATGATCCCGCTGCGCGACGGTGCGATGAGCGTCGGGGCGGTGTGCTGGCCCTACTACATGAAGAGCCGCAAGGTGAGTGTCGATCAATTCCTTCTCGATACCATCGCGCTGTGCCCGCAGATGGCGGAGCGCCTGAAGAGCGCGAAGCTCATGGCGCCCGCGCTCGCGACCGGCAATTTCTCGTATCGGGCCGGCCGGATGACCGGTGATGGCTATCTCATGGTCGGAGACGCGTACGCTTTCATCGATCCGGTGTTCTCGAGCGGCGTGTTCCTCGCCATGAACAGCGGAGAGCTGGGAGCGGGAGTGGTGGACGAGGCGCTGCGCAACGGCGACGTGTCGGCCCGCAGCCTGCGTCGTTACGAAAAGACCATCAAGAGCGGACTCAATATCTTCTCCTGGTTCATCTACCGCATCACCACGCCTGCGCTGCGCGAGATGTTCATGTCGCCGAGCCATTCGTTCAAGATGGAGCAGGCGATCCTTTCGCTGCTATCGGCCGATATCTTCGGCAAGACCCCGATCAGGGGGCCGCTGCTCGCCTTCAAGACCATCTACTACATCTCCGCCATCCTCAACTGGCGCGAAAATTTCGCGGCGTGGAGGAAACGCAGGAGGGCGTGGCGGACGAAGCTCGATTTCGTCTGGAAGAGCGGCAACTGAGGGCGCTCGGAGCGTCGCGGAGCAACGGCGATTAGCGAGTCAGGTGTGATCCGTCCCTGGGTTTCGCGGCGGACGCTTGCAAGCCTGCTGCTGCTTGCCTATCTCGTCCTGACGCATGCCGCAGTCCTGACCGGTGTTGAGTATCTTGCGCAGGCCGCATGGCTGGGTCTGACCGGCATGATGATCCTCGCCGTCCCCGGAAGGTGGGGACTGGCGGTGGGTGCCGCGCTCGCGGGCGCGCTGCTCTTCGCCGATGCGGGCACGCTGCTGAAATTCCCTCCCGTCGTCCTCGACCTGGTAATGGCCGCCTGGTTCGGCATGTCCCTCGCGCCGGGCGAGGAACCCGTCGTCAGCTGGTTTGCGCGGCTCATTCGCGGTGTCGAGCTCCCTCCGGATCTCGCGCGCTACACCAGAAACTCGACCATCGTGTGGACCGTGTTTCTCGCGGGCCTGGGCGGGGTGTCGGCGGCGCTCGCGCTGTTCGCGACGCCCCAGGCCTGGTCGCTTTTCGCGAACGGAGCCAGCTACCTGCTCGTAGGGGCCTTGTTCTCGGGTGAATACGTGTACCGTCGTTTGCGCTACCGGCATCACGAGCACGCGCATTTCGCGGAAGTCGTTCGCACGGTGATCCGCGCGGGGCGGCTTTCACCACGCCGCACGGCACGCAAATGAACGCGCCCGGGAAGGCGCCCTGGCTCGAGGCGCGGGAACGCGGCAGCCGCGGCGCGATGCGATTCATGAAATGGCTCGCCCTGACCTGCGGCCGGAGAGCCGCACGCCTCGTGCTCTATCCGATCTGCGCGTATTTCCTTCTGTTCTCGCCTCGCGCGCGGCGCTCCTCGCGCGAATATCTCGGGCTCGCGCTGGGCCGCCGCGTGGGGCGCGGCGATCTGTGGCGGCATTTCTTCTCGTTCATCGCGACGACACTCGACCGGATCTACTTCCTCGCCGGGCAGTTCGATCGCTTCGAAATCGACGTAAAGGGGCTGGAGGAGCTGCGCCGCATTCTTGCGCGCGGGCGCGGTTGCCTGCTGATCGGAGCGCACCTGGGGAGTTTCGAGCTGCTGCGCAATCTCTCTACGACGTTCGAGACGCCCGTCAACGCCGTCATGTACGAGCTCAATGCGGCCAACGTCACCGGCGTTCTCAATACGCTCAATCCGGAGATCCGCTCGAGAACCATCGTGCCTGGCGAAGTGGACGCGGTGCTCAGGATCGGCGAGTGCCTGGCTCGCGGCGAGCTGGTTGCGCTGCTGGGCGACCGCTGGACGGGCTCGGAGAAGACCGTCGCGTGCCGGTTTTTCGGGCGCCCCGCCGAATTCCCCCAGGGGCCGCTGCTGCTCGCGCAAAGCCTGCACGTCCCGGCGATGCTGTTCGTCGGCCTTTACGAAGGAGGCGCGCGCTACGGCGTGCGCTTCGAGCCTTTCTGCGACGAGCACGCGGGTGACCGTGCGACGCGCGACGCGTGGGTGCGCGAATCCTCGCAACGCTAT
>DASSJA010000139.1:0-2792 GCA_035691445.1 Burkholderiales bacterium
ACCTACGGCTCGGCCGGAAACGGCAGCACCTCGCACCTCACCACGGAGTATTTCAAGCTCGCGACCGGCACCGACATCCTGCACGTGCCCTACAAGGGCGTGGGCCCGATGCTCATCGACCTCGTGTCGGGGCAGATCTCGATGGGGCTGAACGGCGCGCCGGCGGTGATGCCGCACGTGAATTCGGGGAAGCTGCGCGCGCTCGCCGTCTCCAGCCTCACGCGCCTGCCTTCGCTCCCGCAGATACCGACGCTCGACGAGGCGGGCGTGAAAGGGTTCGAGGCGAACGGCTGGTACGGCATCGTCGCGCCCGCGGGGACGCCGCGCGAGATCGTGCTCAAGCTGAACGCCGAGATCCGCCGGATCATGGGCACGCCGGAGCTGAGGGCGCGCCTGGATGCCGAGGGCGCGATCCCCGCGGCCGGGTCGCCCGAGGAATTCGCCGCCTTCATCGCCTCCGAGATCGCGCGCTGGGGCGCGGTGCTGAAGCGCGCCGGGATAGAACCGCAGTAGCCGCTGGCTGGGACACGCCGCGGCCGGCGGCCGGGGACCCGCCCCCCGCCGCTGCCGCTTCTCCCTGATTGCCTGCCTTGCCCAGCTAAATCGAGTGGGCCTTCGCCTCGGACTTGCGCACCAGCTCCTCCCACAGTCCGTCGGTCTTCTTCTTCAGCGCGAGCTTCGCATCCGCCTCGTCGACGTACCACATGCCGCGGTCGATCTCGTCCTCGAGCTGCCCCGGCGTCCAGGTCACCAGGCCGAGGAAAAAGCGCGCGCGATCGGCGCCGGCCGCGATGACGTGGTCCACCGCCTTCGCCTCCGCCACCAGATAGAGGTCGGGGAGGAACTGCATCGCGCCTTCGCCCGCCGCGTCGCGGCTCTCGACCAGGGCGAACACGCGGTTGTAGCCTTGGGGCCCGCCGAGAAAGAGCGGCTCGGCGACCTTCTTCGACGCCTCGTCCTCGGGAAAGAGATCGCCGAGCCGGGCCGTGGTCGGCCGGTTGAGGATGAAGCCGACATGGCCGCCGTCCGGGGCCGGCTTGACCATCACGATCGCCGCTCCGAAGAGCGTGCTCTGGAGATCGGGCTGCGCGACCAGCAGTACCGGCTTGTCGGTGTCGGGCGCCGCGCGCAGCGCGAGCGGCGCGAGCAGAACGCATAGCAATGCATAGGTTCGGAGCCGCATCCTCTAGCCCTCCCGATTCGGGCGGCTCCGCCCCGCGGAGCAGCCCCAGCAGGCAGAAGAGATGCAACGAGCGTGCCATTCCGACCCGGGGAAGCGCTTCTCCCAGTGAATTCAAGGGAAATCCTCCTTTGTGACAACGGCGCAGCCGCGCCGGGCCCTGCCGTTTCCGGCGCAAAGCGGCCGAGAATCGGCACATCGGCGCCTTCCCGGTGCCGCCCGCCCCGCAGCGGACCCGCCGCCCGAAAGAGACGGATTCGCGCCAGGAACGGCGGTTTTTCACCGATTCGCGCTCGATTCAGGGGTTTTTGGCCTCTTTTGGGAACAGAGACCCGCGTTCCGGCGTCATAGTCTCATTGGCACGGGGTTTGCTCGTGCTATCTGCAACCAGGCTGGTTTTTGATTTGGGCTGCGGAGGACGACATGGAACAGCACAGCGGTCTGAACGAGTTGATCGAGGGGTACCGGACAGTCCTTCCGGCGGAGAGCCGGACGGCTCAGGCGATCGACGCGCACGAGCCGATCGAGCGCATCGCGCTCCGGGCGATCGAGGACGGCTACACCGAGTTCTCGCAGCGCGTCGCCCAGTCGATGGAGTCGTCCCTGCGGAGGGCCATGTGAAGACCTACGATTCCGCACGCGCGGCTTCCCGCAGCCTCTTCGCCGACGTGCCGGTCCGCGGCTTCGCCGGCCGGAAGGCGCGCAACGCGCCCGAGCTCGCCGCGGCGCGCGTGCTCTGCCGCCAGCTCGCGCGCAAGCGCGTCTCCGCCGAGAAAAAGCGCATCGTGCACCTCATCTGCCTCAACCTGCTCACGATCCTCAAGCGCCGCTCGCAGCACGCGTAGCCGCATTGCCCTCCGCGCCCCGCGAGGGCGGGGGCCGTTCTCCCCGGGTGTATCCTTCCCGCATCGCCGCAACGACCGGGAGCCCGAATGAATCTCACCACCGACCACCTCGCCGACATCCTGATCGGCATCGCCCGCGCGCAGAACGCCGTCATCGACGCGATCGACCGCGTCAACCCGGGCTTCCGCAGCCAGCACGCGACCCCGCTCATCACGCTCGCCGCCAACATGCGCGCCGGCGACCCGCGCATGATCGACCTGTCCTCGCGCATCCTGATGCGGCTGCAGGGCCGCGTCGCGCTCGATGCCGCCCAGGTGAAGGCGGACCTGGAGCGGTTGATGAGCGGCAAGGCGGCCCCCTCTGCGGCGGGAGCTCCCGCTTCGCCCAAGCGCGCCGCGGCGCCCGCCGCCCCCGCGGACGACGGGCTGGATTTCAGCGTCAAGCCCTGAAGGGTCCTTGACCGCGCGCCAAACTAACGGGCTGGTCTATACTTTCCCCATGCCCAAGAGCGCTGCCCTCAAGAAGCCACGCCCCGGCGGTTCGGCCGTCCGCGACACGCGTGGCGAGAGTTCACTCACAGTGTCCTCCCGGCGCGGCGACATACTCATCCACCGCGATGCGAAGACCGGATCATTCGCGTCGCAGCGCTCTGCAACACGCATTCGAGACACATCGACACGCGCCGCGGATTCACTCAAGCGTCTAGCCAGGCGCTGACCTGCCATACGGCACTATCGGGTCAGAATCCAGGATGTCATCGAGGCGC
>DASSJA010000140.1:0-13616 GCA_035691445.1 Burkholderiales bacterium
GTTTTTTGCGGATCAGAGGATGCGCACCAGCGTCTGCACGACGGTGATGGAGTTGCGCGGCCCGACCGCGCGGGCGGTCAGCCGGTAGTGGATCTGGGAAGGCCTCGTCATGAAATTCGCCTTGCTCTGGTCGATGCCCTCGCCGGTGAAGGTGAGGGTGTCCGGCGTGCTGCCGCAGTGGTTGGTCAGGCCGCCGCAGGTAGTCTCGGGAGAGCAGTTCGGCACCGGGCACATGCGCTGGATGATGTAGGAGACCACGTTGCCCGCGGCATCCGGGTTGCCGTTGTTCAGGGTGACCGCGTTGGCCCAGCTGCTGCTCTGGGTCCAGTCGGGCTCGACAGCGGGAACGCTGGAAAAGTAGCCGGCGCCGGTGTTGTCGCTGGAGAGCGTCGCGCCGACGGCGTTCGTCGTGAGCCAGGCGTAGGCGCTCTGCAGGCCCTGGTCGGCGCCGCCGATCGTCGCCTGCTTGAAGGCGATGTTTCCCGCGACCAGGCTCGCGGTGTCCACCGAGCGCATGGTGGCGATCCCGACCAGCGTCATGGCGACCAGCACGATGAGGGCGATGATCAGCATGGTTCCGCGCTGGCGCCGCGGCCTGCCTGAAAAGCTGCGTGAGCGATTGGCGAGTAGTGTCATCAGCTTGAGCTCCATACCCAGTTGCGCAGGGGAATCGTGGCCTCGAAGACGCGGTAGCGGTAGCACTGCCAGTCCGGGTCTGCGGTCAGGTCGAGGCGGGTGTTGAAATTCGTCGGTCCCGCGGCCCAGGCGCTTCCCGACCAGGTCGGCTCGACCGTCGTGGTGTCGCAGGGAGCGCCCGCGCCGGCCGTGGGCTTTTCCTTCAGGGCGCTGCGCGCGACGAGGGCGATTCGCACCGCGATGACGTTCTGCCAGTTTACGGCGGTCGCGCCGTCGACAAAGCGATCGACGATGCCGTCGTTCGCCGTGTACACCGTGTTGTAGGGAACAGTACCGTTGTTGATGCCGTCGTCCAGCCCGTATACCGCGCGCAGGTGCACGATGTTGTCCGCGACCGCGGGCGGCGCAGAGATCGAAAACGGCGAGGCCAGGGTCAGCGTGCCGTTCACGATGCTGTAGGTGCTGTAGACCGGCGCCGTGCCGCCGCCTTGCGAGCTTCCGAGGTTGTAGACCACGGACTTCCCCGTGGAATAGGTGATGCCCAGGCCGCTGGGGTTGTTGAACCGGCTCGGCACGGTGACTGCGCTGCCGCCGGGCGGGGTATAGCTGTAGTTGCCGGCGTCGTGGAACATGTCGTCGCCGCTGATCGAGGTGACCTCCATGAGCGAGCAGGGCTTGGGCAGGGCCGGGGGCGGCGGCGGCAACCACTCCAGGACCACGATCAGGTCGCCGGGATGGAAGCCCCAGATATTCTTGACGCGGACGGGGTCGGTCGACTGGTTCATGGTGGCGTCGAGGGCGGACCCGCTCGCGGATAAGGTCTGGGACCCGTAGAACATGGTCAGCTGATCGGGAGTCGTGGAGTTGGCGCCGGGGGTGATGCGCACCGGAACCATGAGCATGGTGGCGCCCGCCGGCGGCAAATTGTGAGGCGTGAGCAGCTGGTCGTAGCCGATGATGCTGCAGCCCGCCCATAGTGTGTCGTTGAAGCCCATGCCCGAGTTGCGCGCGTCGTGCTCCAGGACGTACATCGCGATGGCTCCGTTCTGCTGGGCGTCGCCGCCGCTGGTGGTGGTGCGCTTGATGCCTTCGGAGACCTCGAACACCTGGAAGATGATGATCATGCCGATCAATCCGATGACCATGGCCACCATCAGCTCCACCATGCTGAAGCCGCTCGCGAACGTCCGATCGAAAGAGGTGCGCATGGTCAGTTGTACGCGACGGTCGCCAGCAGCATGTGCTGGTGCGGCGGGATTCCGAGGGTGGTCTCCTCGGGCAGCCGCCAAAAGACGGTGATCTGGACGAGGCCCCCGGCGGCCGTGCCCCCGGTGATGACCACCTTGGGCGGCACGGCGGCGGAGCCCGGCAGGCGCTGGTTGACCCTGGCCATCCAGCCGGTGAGACGGGCCGGAACCGAGCCCGAGCCCGGATAGGCGTACGCGTTGATATTGCCCTTGTCGGTCCAGATCTGCGACATGAGCTCATCGACCAGAAAGCCCGCGTCGCTGCGCACCTTGGCGTCGGTGACGTTCCGGATGGCGGTGCCCTGCATTCCCACGACGGCGAGGATGCCGATGGAGAAGATGAGGATCGCGACCAGGGCCTCGATCAGCATCACGCCGCTTTCGCGTTTGGATGTCTGCATGGCGGTTTCTTTGTTCACGGGGGGCAAGCGCGCGTGTCGGGGGCGACGGCCGACAGGTCGCACATCCGCGTGCTGCCGCCCGGGCTGATGACTATTTGCAGCGAGCGGGCAGCGCTGGTGGGGACACCGCCACTCATGAGAACCGTGTTGTTGAGGGTCATACGCAGCATCGCAGGGGACCCGTCCGGATTGCCGGTCGTGCCACCGAGCGGCGTGAAGGTGACCGTTGTGGAGCCCGCGGGGTTGGTCGTGACGATCGCGTTGGGCGTCGTCTCCGTGCCGGTGCGGCTCTGAATCACCGGTCCCCCATCACTGACTTTCTTGTCGCAGGCGCCCGTCGGGTCGCCCAGACTCACCACCCAGCTCATCGACGCGAGGGTGCCCGGCGGGCCCGAGCCGACGGGCGCAGTCGCACAGGACGAGCTGAGATCGCCCATGAACTGGAAGCTCACGTTGGTGTTGCGGCCCACGGCCTCCGCCCGGGCGACCTGCAACCCGTTCAGGGTCGACTCCGCGGCGGCCCGTATCTGCTGGTTCTGTATCCACTCGGAGAACGCCGGCGCGCCGAGCGAAATGAGCAGGGCCATGACCACGAGCGAAATCATGAGCTCGATGAGGCTGAACCCTTGCCGCGAAGCGCGCATTCTCAGCAGTCCCCGTTGGTCTTGGCGACCCAGCACTGTTTCGGGAGGGCCGCAGCCACGGAGGCACCCCAGCTCGCCGGCGCGGTCCGAGTCCAGTGCTGATTGGCCTCGTTGATTTCGAGACGCAATCCCACCAGCGCCGCGTCGGTGCCGTCGGCGCGGATCACGTACTGGGGCGGAGTGTTGCTCAGCGTGGGACAAGTGATGGTGAAGTACTTCAGTGTGGGAAGCTGGATCTCGGTCAGGCCCGGAACCGTCGGGGCGGCCACGCAGGCGGTAGCATAGGCGCGATTGTCCTGGAAGGACTGCTCCATCTTGACGCGCGCAGCGAGCAGGGCGGTGGTGGCTTCCTGGATCTTGCTGCGAGTGATGTAGTTGGTGTAGGACGGCAGGGCGATCCCCGCGAGAATCGCGATGATCGCGACCGTCACCATCATTTCGATGAGCGTGAAACCGGACTGGTGGCGCATGGAGGCTCCCTTTTCTTTTGCCGCAAGATGATAGAGAAACCGGGGAGGCTGCCGCAAACCTCCCCGACGAGTGGCCGAAATCGACGTACGTACGGCGCCCGGGGCGGAATTCTATCGGAACTATTTCACGCTCCGATTTCCAGGTCTTTTTCGGGATTTGGGCGCGCGGCACACGGAATTAGACACAGTCCAAATCCTCGTCTAAAATGCCTTTTCATGAAGAAGCCGCCGAAACGCGATCGGGACAGTATCGCGCAGCTGCTGCGCCGGCACGGCATCAACCCGACGCACCAGCGCCGGGAGATTGCCCACGTGCTGTTCACGCGGCGCGAGCATCTTTCCGCCGACCAGATTCTGTCGCTGGTCAACTCGCGCTACGCGGAAGCATCGAAGGCGACCGTCTACAACACGCTGAAGGTCTTTCTCGAGAAGAAGCTCATCCGCGAGCTGGTCGTGGACCCGACCAAGATCGTCTACGACCCGAACACCGAGCCGCACCATCACCTCTACGATGTCGTGACGGGCCGGCTCACCGACATCCCCGCGGAGAATGTCCGCGTCGTCGGCCTGCCGCCCCTGCCTCAGGGGACGGTCGCCGAAGGCGTCGACATCATCGTCCGTACCCGCCCTCAGTCCTGAAGATCCGTTCGCGAGGGCGCGCTGCGCGTTGCCGGGAAGCTGCTTGTTATAATGCGGCACCCTCGTGCGTGCCGCGCAGGCTGGCGTAGCTCAGCTGGTAGAGCAACTGATTCGTAATCAGTAGGTCGGTGGTTCGAGTCCACTCGCCAGCACCAAGGCTGCGGTCTCGGCCTGCGCCGACTGTTTCCCTTCGGCGCGCGAGGCCGGAGGCGTCATGAAGCTGTTCGGCGGGAAGCCCGATCATCCGATGGCCGGCCTCAAAGAGGCCCGGACGATCATCGACGCCATTCCGGGCGGCGATCCTTTCAAGGCGCTCGAGGATCTCAACCACTGGATGGAATCGGTGCGAGTCTGGCAGGGCTTCACGCCCGCGCACCGCTCTCAGCTCATCCAGATGGTGGACGACGCTGCGCAAACCCATCTGCGCAAGCTGCAGCGCGACTACCTGTCTGCGCCGCGTCTGTCGAAGTTCCAGGAGAACCGGATGTGGACCGCGATACGCGAGTCGTACCGCCAGTCCGCCATCGCCTTCGCCACTTGCGTCGATGTCTTCGTCACCAGCCAGAAAGGCTGGGAGGACCTTAGGCCGAGCATGCCGCTCCTGACCGTGCGCGCCCTGCGCGCGTTGGCGGGGCAGATGAAGTGGCAGTACGTACGCTACGGCTTGCAGGACGTCGCGCTGTGGGGTTCGATCGCCAAGATCTACGCGTTTGCCGAGAGCCGCAGGTTCGCGGACGCGAAGGTGTCCGCCTATACGGGAGCGCCGGGAGACACCTCGGCGGAGCAGGAATTCCTCAAGGCGGTGATGCTCGCGGTATCGTCGCCCGACAGTCTCGTCCCGGTGGAGATCGAGCTGGCTGAGCGCCTGATCGCGCATCTGGTCGGCTCGTTCAAGGTCGTATTGAAACCCCAGGCCGACACCACCTATGGGATCGATCTGGCCGCTACTCAGCCGCCGGTGCGGCTGGGGCGGGCCCCCGCGCCTGCCCCGACGCTGCGTTTTTTTTCCGCAGGCGTTGCGGTGGCCCACGTCAGGCAGCTCATCCAGATCGTCAAATCGACGAACGCGATGCCATCGAGCGTCAACTTGGGCGGAAACTACGAACCCGGGGTGATTCTCGAGGTCCTGGATCATCTCGCCCTCAACTGGTCCCCGCAAGCGCCCGAGAGGAAGGCGCCGCGTCACAGAGTCAAGTCGCGGGTGACGATCACCTACGGATTCGACGGGGTGCTCTCCGCGCTCGATCCCGGCGGCGAGGCCATGTTCGACCCTGAAAAGATCGAGAGCTGGGTCGTGGACAACGTCAGCGCGGGAGGCTTCGGGGCGCTGGTGCCGCAGATCCGAGGCGACTGGCTGAAAATCGGCTGCCTGCTCGGGTTGCAGCCCGAAGGCGGCTCCAATTGGATCGTCGGCGTGGTGCGGCGCTTTCAGCGCGATGCCAGGCAGCAGGGACTCGTCGGTATCCAGACCCTGGGCAAGGCTGCGCACCCCGCGGCGGTGAGGTTGGTGACGGCCCAGATCGGTGTCAGCCTGGACACCGAAACCGCGATCTTCCTCGGCCCGATCGATTCCTCGACCGAGGCGCGGCTGCTCCTTCGCAGCGAGGTGCTTCTTCCCGGCCAGAACCTGCAGCTCGAACGCGACGGCAAAGTCTATCTGCTGCTGCCTACCGGTACCGAAAGCGGCGACGACTACGACCTCATCCGCTGCCGCACCATGATCCGCGACGCGGGCGAGTAGCGGATTCCCGCACTGCTACGCGAGCACCCTTCCCAGCCAGGCGCCAAGATCAGTGATTTCTTCTGGACACACCGAGTGCGGCATGGGGTATTCGCGCCACTCCAGGGAGTAGCCCAGCGATTCGAGAAGGCCGCGCGACTGCGCGGCGCGCGCAAGCGGAATGACGGGGTCGTAGCTGCCGTGCGCCATGAAGATCGGCGCGTCGCGATTGACTGCGTCCGCCTCGGCGGAAAATTTCTCGGCAAGCGGCAGATAGGTCGACAGCGCCATGATGCCGGCGATGCGCTCCGCATGGCGCAACCCGGTGTGCAGGGCGATCGCCCCGCCCTGCGAGAATCCGGCAAGCACGAGGCGGCTCGCTGCCGTTCCGCGTTCCTTTTCACGCGCGATCAGGGCCTCTACCAGGGTCTGCGAAGCGCGCACGCCCTTTTCGTCCTCGCGCCGGATCGCGCCGTCGCTGATGTCGTACCAGGCGCGCATGCGCATGCCGCCGTTTATCGTCACCGGTTGAACGGGCGCATGGGGAAAGACGAAACGGATCGCCGTCTTGGGCAGTTGAAGGCCCGGCACGATGGGCGCGAAATCGTTCCCATCGGCGCCGAGCCCGTGCAGCCAGATGACGCTGGCCGCGGGATTCCTCGCCGTTTCGATCTCGATGGTGTCCAGATATTCGGCCATCCGCTCTCAGCCGCCGGGCTTCGGACGGATCGCCGACCTGGGCCGAAACGCCTTGACCACGTCCTCGCGAGTCTCGATGTAGGGTCCGCCGATCAGATCGATGCAATAGGGAACCGCGGCGAAGATCCCGGCGACGAGCTGCCTGCCGTCCTTGTCCTTCAGGCCTTCGAGCGTTTCCCTGATCGACTTGGGCTGACCCGGCAGGTTGATGATGAGCGAGCGCTTGCGCACGACCGCGACCTGCCGCGAGAGAATCGCCGTGGGTACGAACTCGAGGCTGATCCTTCGCATCTGTTCACCGAACCCCGGCATCGTTTTGTCGGCAACCGCGAGCGTGGCCTCCGGCGTCACGTCGCGCGGCGCGGGGCCGGTACCGCCGGTCGTAAGCACCAAATGGCAGCCGTCGCGGTCGACGAGCTCGACCAGCGTGGATTCGATGGAGGGCTGCTCGTCCGGAATGAGGCGCTTCTGCGTCCGCCAGGGACTCGCCATGGCGCGGGCGAACCACTCCTCGAGCGCCGGAATGCCTTCGTCCCTGTATACGCCTTTCGAAGCGCGGTCGCTGATCGAAACGAGCCCGATCAGCAGCTCTTCATTCGTCGCCGTCATCGTTGGGAACCGGTTGCGAATCCGGGATGATATCGCGCAACGCCCGGAACAGCTCGCGATAGGCTCGCGGCGGCCAGCCCGCTTTGCGCTCCTCGCGGGCGTTTCGCACGAGCGACCGCAAGCGCCGGGTATCGATGCCCGGATGGACTCGGACCAGCGCGACGATCGTGCCGTCGTCCTCGAGCAATCTCTCGCGCCAGCGCTCGATCCGGTGAACGCGCGCAGTCTCTTCGTTCGAAACGCCGTCCCAGACCTTGAGCTTCTCGCGGATCGGCCCGGGGTCGACCGAGCGCATGAGCCTGCCGATGTATTGCAGCTGGCGCCGCCGCGCCTCGTGCTTGGTGATGCGCTACGCCCGATCAACCGCATCGCGCAAGTCCTCGGGCAGCGCTACCGCGTCGAGCTGCTCTGAATTGAGCTCGACCAGGCGCGCGCCGAGCGCCTGCAGCTCGTGCATCTCACGCTTGCGCTGGGTCTTGCTGGGCTTTTCCTCGTCCTGCACGTTCCGGGGCGGTGGAGATGTGCTGTTATCATAGCGCCTTTCCCCCGCGTTACCGCATGGCTCGCGCCCGCTTTTCCCACGACCTCGACGCATTGAAGGCGATCGCGGCGGACGCCTTGGCGCACGCCGCGCAAAAAGGCGCCACTGCCTGCGAGGCCGAAGCCTCGGACGGCTACGGCCAGACCGTGACGGTGCGCAAGGGCGAGATCGAGACCATCGAATACAACCGCGACAAGAGCCTCTCCGTCACGGTCTATTCCGGCAAGCGCAAGGGCTACGCGAGCACGGCCGATTTCGGCGCGCGCGCCATCCGGGAAACCGTCGAAGCCGCACTGACGATCGCCCGCTTCACCGCAGAGGACGAGGCTGCCGGGCTTGCCAACCCGGAGGACCTCGCCCGCGATCCCGCAGACCTCGATCTGTTTCACCCCTGGGATCTGCCGGTAGAGCGGGCGATCGAAATTGCAAAGGCCTGCGAGGCCGCCGCGTTCCGGCTCGACAAGCGCGTCGTGAACTCCGAGGGCGCCAGCGTCTCCTGCCAGCAGTGGCAGTTCGCGCTCGGCAACAGCCACGGATTCATGGAGGGCTATCCCACCTCGCGACACACCCTGTCGTGCGCCGTGATCGTGGCCGAGGACGACCAGATGCAGCGCGACGACTGGTACGCGTCGCAGCGCGCCGCGCAGGATCTGCCCGATGCGGAAGCGGTCGGCGATTACGCCGGCCGGCGCGCGCTCGCGCGACTCAGGAGCCGCAAGATCGGAACCGTTCAGGCGAGCGTGCTGTTCGAGGCGCCGGTGGCGAACGATCTGCTGGCGACCTTCGTCTCCGCGGCGAGCGGGGGTAATCTCTACCGCAAGACGTCGTTCCTGCTCGAGGGACTCGGCAAGGAGATCTTCTCGACCCTCGTCACGCTCGTCGAGCGCCCGCACCTGCCGCGCGCGCAGGCGAGCTCATGGTACGACGACGAGGGCGTGGCGACGCGCGACCGCGACGTGGTGAAAGACGGCGTCCTGCGGGGCTATTTTCTCGGCAGCTATTCCGCGCGGAAGCTCGGCATGAAGACCACCGGCAGCGCGGGCGGCAACCACAACCTGATCCTGCAGGGCGGCGATCTCGGTCTTCCCGCGCTGATTCGCAGGATGGGCCGCGGCCTGCTCGTCACCGAGCTGATCGGCTTCGGCGTGAATCTGGTGACGGGCGATTACTCGCGCGGCGCGGCCGGCTTCTGGGTCGAGGGAGGCGAGATCCGGCACCCGGTGGAGGAGATCACGATCGCGGGGAACCTGCGCGACATGTTCCGCTCGATCGCCGCGATCGGGTCGGATGCGCTGACACGCGGCTCGCGAACGTGCGGGTCGATCCTCGTCGAGGGCATGACCATCGCCGGCAATTGAAAGGTACGTCCGCTCCGGGCGTATAATCGGCCCGAGTCCCACACGAGGAGAGCACTCAATGAAAAGACGCGATTTCATCAAGACGGCCGGTCTGGGCGCGGCCGCGAGCACTGCTTTGCTGGCGGGGCAAGCCCGGGCGCAATCTGCGGGTCCGACGGTCAATTGGCGCATGGCGGCGAGCTGGCCCAAGAGCCTGGATACGCTCTACGGCGGCGCGGAGCTGGTCGGCAAGCGGGTCGCTGCGGCAACCGGCGGCAAGTTCAACATCAAGGTCTTCGCGGCGGGCGAGATCGTGGGCGGGCTCCAGGTCCTCGACGCCGTGCAGAACGGGACGGTCGAGTGCGGCCACACCGCCTGCTACTACTATTTCGGCAAGGACCCGACGTTCGCGTTTTCCTGCGCCATCCCCTTCGGCTTGAACGCCCGCCAGCAGAACGCCTGGATGTATCACGGCGGGGGCCTTGAGCTGGTGCGGGACTTCTTCAAGGACTACAACTGCATCAACTTTCCGGCGGGCAACACCGGCTGCCAGATGGGCGGATGGTTCAGGAAGCCCATCAACAAGGTCTCGGACCTCAAGGGCCTGAAGATGCGCATCGGCGGCACGGGAGGCCTGCCGCTCACCAAGCTCGGCGTCGTGCCGCAGCAGATCGCGGGCGGCGACATCTACCCGGCGCTGGAAAAGGGCACGATCGACGCCGCCGAGTGGGTCGGCCCCTACGACGATGAAAAGCTCGGCTTCTCCAAGGTGGCGAAGTACTACTACTACCCCGGCTGGTGGGAAGGCGGGCCGCAGCTCGACCTGCTGGTCAACCTCAAGTCCTGGGAATCGCTCACGCCCGAGTACAAGGCGATTCTCGAGGCCGCGTGCGCCGAAGCCAACGTGTGGATGGTGGCGAAGTACGACGCGCTCAACCCGGATGCGCTCAAGCGCCTCATCGCGGGCGGCGTGAAGCTCCAGCCGTTCTCCAACGAGATCATGGCCGCGTCCTACAAGGCCGCGGAGGAGGTGTACGACGACTTTGCTGCCAAGAACGCGAAGTTCCGGAAGATCTACGAGCCCTGGAAGAAGTTCCGCGCGGATCAGGACCAGTGGTTCGCCGTCGCCGAGAACCGGTTCGACAACTTCATGATCGCCGCCTCACGCCTGTCGCGGGGAGGAAAGAAAAAAGGCTGATTGGGCGTGCGTTCCGCACGAACCCGGGAACCCCGCCTCGCGCGGGGTTTCTTTTTGCCCGGAAGCCGGGGCTACTTCCCGCCGGGCGGGTTCGATCCGCCGCCGCCCAGCTCTCGCTCGAGCGCTTTCTCGGCTTCCTCCTGCTCGGCGCCGCCCGATTCCTGCCCCGGGGGCGTCGCGGCGCTTCCCGGAGCGGCGGGCGATTCCTCCTCCACCGGAACCTCGATGCGGATCGAGTTGATGTCGACCGCCTGTTTCTTGGCGATCCCGCCGGTCACCAGGCCCGGAAAGACGATGATCAGCGACACCATGAGAACCTGTATCAGGACGAAGGGAACCGCGCCCCAGTAGATCTGGCCCGTGGTCACTCTCGCGGTCATCCTGCCGCTCAGCTTGTCGACATAGTCCTTCGCCGGCGCGACGCTGCGCAGGTAGAACAGGGCGAAGCCGAACGGCGGGTGCATGAACGAAGTCTGCATGTTGACGCCGTACAGCACGCCGAGCCATATGAGATCGATTCCCAGCTTCTCCGCCACCGGGCCGAGCAGCGGGATCACGATGAACGAGAGCTCGAAGAAATCCAGGAAGAAGGCGAGCACGAATATGAGGATGTTGGTGACGATCAGGAACCCGATCTGTCCGCCCGGAAGGCCGGAGAGCAGGCCTTCCACCCAGATATGCCCGTCGACGCCGTAAAAGGTCAGGCTGAACACCCGCGCCCCGACCAGGATGAAAACGACGAAGGAGGTGAGGCGCGCGGTCGTGTCCATCGCCTGCTTGAGCAGCTTGAAGGACAGCCGCCTGCGGGCGAGCGCCATGGCGAGCGCGCCGCTCGCCCCCATCGCTCCACCCTCGGTCGGGGTTGCGACGCCGAGGAAAATCGTCCCCAGCACGAGGAAGATGAGCGCAAGCGGCGGTATCAGGACGAATGTCACGCGCTCGGCGATCCGCGAGAGCAGGCCGAGCCTGGTCAGGCGGTTGATGACCGCGGCGGCGAATGCCACCGCGACGCCGACCGCCGTGGACTCGACCAGCATTTCGTCGGTTGCGGTGTCCGCGGGAAGGTAGAGCTTGGCGAACGCCACGGCGGCAGCGGCGGCGACGACGACGAGGACGAAGAGCGACGCGGTGCCGGCGCCGCCATCGGGCTCGCGCAGTGTCCGTGCTTCGACCGGGAGGGCCGGCGCCCAGCCCGGCTTGACCAGCGCGATCACCAGGGCGTACACCGCGTAGAGCCCGGCGAGCGTGAGGCCGGGGATGAAGGCGCCTTCGTACATGTCGCCGACCGAGCGCCCGAGCTGGTCGGCCATGACGATCAGCACCAGCGACGGCGGAATGATCTGGGCGAGCGTGCCCGAGGCCGCGATCACGCCCGTGGCGAAGCGCCGGTCGTAGCCGTAGCGCAGCATGATCGGCAGCGAGATGAGGCCCATCGAAATCACCGACGCCGCGACGACTCCCGTGGTCGCGGCGAGCAGGGCGCCGACGAAGATCACGGCGAACGCCAGGCCGCCGCGCAGCGGCCCGAACACCTGGCCGACGGTGTCGAGCAGGTCCTCGGCCATGCCGCTGCGCTCGAGGATGAGGCCCATGAAGGTGAAAAAGGGCACCGCGAGCAGCGTGTCGTTCGACATGATCGCCCAGATGCGCTGGGGGAGCGCCTGGAACAGCGTCGTCTGCAGCAAGCCCAGATCGATGCCCAGCAGGCCGAAGAAGATGCCGATCGCGGCGAGGGAGAAGGCGACCGGATAGCCGATCAGCAGGAAGACGACCAGCGCCCCGAACATCAGCGGCGCCATGTTGTGCGTGACGAACTCGATCATGCCGATTCGCCGCGCTGCCTGCGGATCGCCTCGGCGAGCTCGGCCGCCTCGCTCGGGCCTTCGTGCTTCTCGGTCGGATCGGGAATCATCCCGCTCAGGAAGGCGATGCGCTTGATCAGTTCGGAGAGCCCCTGCGCCACCAGCAGGAAAAATCCGATCGGCACCATCAGGCGCGCCGGCCAGACGGTCAGCCCGCCCGCGTTGGTCGAGATCTCATGGCTGCGGTAGGCGTCGAGGAACACCGGCCAAGACAGCCACATGATCGTCACCGCCATGGGCAGGAGGAACAGCAGCGTGCCGAGGATGTCGATCCAGGCCTGCGCGCGCTTGGACAGGTGGCCGACTACCACGTCGATGCGCACATGCTGGTTGTGCAGCAGCGTGTAGCCCGCGCAGAACAGGAACACGGCTGAGAACAGGTACCACTGGACTTCCAGCCACGCGTTCGAGCTGCGGTTGAACGCATAACGGACCACCGCGTTCCCGGCGCTCACCAGCACCGCGACCAGAATCAGCCAGTAGACAGCGTGGCCTACGCGCTCGCTCACAGCATCGATGAAGCGCGAGCAGGAAAGCAGCAGCTTCACTTCGAGTCCCTCCGCATGGCGGGATTCACGCTCATCCGCGAGTCCCCGTGCCGCCCCAGCGCTCCCGGCGGGCTGCGCATTGTCACCCACCGCTCAGGGTTTGGTAAAGCGTCCTTTCAGTGCGCGGGCTGGAGCGCGAGATAGATGATGAGCGCCACGAGCAGCGCCCCCGCCACCCACCAGGCCGGATGAATTTTCCCCTTCACACTGACCGGCACGGTGATGTCCTCGGGTTTTCCGGCTGTTCCCGCGAGCTTCGCGTTGAAGGCGGCGAAGAAGTCGTCCGCCATTTTCCTGGCGACCCCGTCGATCAACCGCGAACCGACCTGGGCTAGCTTGCCCCCGACGCTCGCCTTGGCCGAATAGCTCAGACGCGTGCCCGGGCCCTCGGCCTTGAGCGAGACCTGGGCGCTGCCCTTGCCGAAGCCGGCGGCGCCGCCCGAGCCCTCGAACGATAGCGAATAGGAATTCGGCGGATTGAGATCGGAAAGCAGGAGCTTGCCGCTGAACCTGGCCTTCACCGGCCCCACCGCGGCGACCATCGCGACCCGATACTCGTTGTCCGACACTTTCTCTATGGACTCGCACCCCCCGATGCACGCCCTCAGGACATCGGGGTCGTTCAATCCGCGCCACACTTGCTCCTGCGGCAGGGGAATCAGCTGTTCGCCGGTCATGTCCATGGGAAGTCCGTTCCTCTATGCGGTAAGCACCGCACGGGCATATATTCTATCCCGCGGCGTCCGGTAAAATAGCACCATGCGTTCCATCACCAGAGCGGTGGCGTTGGCCGCGGCAGCGGCGCTGTGCGGCAGCGCGGGGGCACAAAGCTGGCCCGTGAAGCCGGTGCGCATCGTCGTGCCGTTCGCACCGGGCGGAACCGCCGATACGCTCGGGCGCCTGGTCGCGCACAAGCTCGGCGAAAGCTTCAAGGAAAGCTTCATCGTCGAGAACCGCGGCGGGGCGGGTGGGGTGATCGGTTCGGATCTGGTCGCCAAGTCCGAGCCCGACGGCTATACGCTGGTCGTCTCGGGCGTCGCCTCGCACTGCATCGCGCCCGCGCTG
>DASSJA010000141.1:0-4102 GCA_035691445.1 Burkholderiales bacterium
GCGCGTGAACCAGAGTGCGATATCGGCGACGAGCGGCACGAAGGTCCCCGAGGTGCCCAGCAGGCCGATCAGCAGCCCCTGAGCCACGGAGAACTGGAAAAGATTCCGCGAAAAGCCGGCCGCGACGAAGCCGAGCGCGAGGCAGACCGACCCGACGATCACCGGCACCATGACGCCGAAGCGATCGGAGAGCTTCCCCATGAGGATCCCGCCGAAGCCGAACCCGATCATGGTCAGCGTATAGGGGAGCGAGGCGGTGGCCCGCGCGACTCCGAATTCCGCCTGTAGCGGGGGCAGCGCCACCGACATCGAATACATGCCGGCGCCGCCGATCGTCATCAGGGCGAGCGCCACCCCAAGGCGGCTCCAGGCGTAACCGGATTCGGCGTGCGTTTCCAAGGCGCTTATTTCACCGCCTTGCCGCCCGCATGGCAAAGGCGAGCAGGCCTGCGATGACGGCGAGCAGGGCCAGCGCGGACAGGGCGAGCGACCGATGGATGCCTATCACGCCGCCCAGGACGCCGATCGTGACTCCGGAGAAAGCCCGCATGCCCAGCGCCCCCACCTGGTAGAGCCCGATCACCCGGCCGCGGATGTCCGCGGGCGCGTGCAGCTGCACCAGGGTCTGCGCCATCGCGTTGAAGGAGAGCTCGAGAAATCCCGCTACGAAGAGCAGCGCGAGCGCGAGCGGATACAGCGAGGACGCGGCAAACCCGGCGATGGTGCAGCACCACAGCATTGCCAGAACGAACGCCGTGCGTGCCCGCGCCTGCAGCAGGCCGCGCGCCTCGAGCGCAAGCCCCGCGACCAGCGCTCCGGCGGCGTCGGCGGCGAGCAGCATGCCGTAGGAGATGTCGGCGTTGCCATGGCCGAGATCGCCTGCGAACTCCGGCATCTGGGGCTGGTAGCCGTTGCCGACGAACAGCGAGGCGAGCCCCGCGAGCAGCATCATCGAGGCGATGGTGCGGTTGCCCGCGATCCCGCGCACGGTCGAGACGATGTCTGCGAGCCCCCGCACGGCGGCCCTTTCGACACGGCCCGGCGCCGCGTCCTTTCTGAAGCGCGGCCCGTAAGGCGCCTTCCACAGCCACCAGACGAGCGGCAGGTAGATGAGCACGTTCAGCAGGATCCCGTGCGACGGACCCAACGCTAGCAGGAGCGCTCCACCCACCGCCGGCCCGAACAACAGGCCGAGCCAGCGCGAGGTCGCGTTCAGCCGCACCGCACTTTGCAGCTGGCCCGTTCCGACGATCTCGTGGATGAGCAGCAGGGAAGCCGGCGTCCACAGCACGCCGGCGAAACCGTGCAGGACGAGCAGCGCCATGGCGTGCCACATCTGCAGCGAGTCGGTCGCAAAGAGAAGGCCCCAGCCCAGAGATGCGGCCATGAAGCACAGCATCCCGAGCTGGATGATGCGCCGCGGATCGAAGCGATCGGCGAGCGCGCCGGAATACACCGAGAAGAAGAGGAACGGCAGCCAGTGCGAGAGCATGGCGAACCCGCCGAGCGCCGGCGAATGGAACTTCTGGAACATGATCCAGTAGCTGATGACGTGCTCGACCGAGTCGGCCATCATCGCGAGCGCCGCGGCGATGAAATACGCACGGTAGCCCGGATGGCGGAGCGCGGCGAAGGATTGCGGCGGAGGGGACGGCTCGCCGCGGCGAAGCGAATCGGTCAAGTGGGCTTTCGAAATCGAAGCAGCATTCTACCGCCGGCGCGATCGCCTATACTGAGGCTGAAATCCGTCGGCGCGAAATCAAACATTCATGAATCGCCTGTGTCCCGCCGTAGTCGTTCTCGCGATCGCGGGCTGCGCGACCGCGCCGCCGACGCCGCCCGCTCACCCGCCGCGCTCGGAGCCGACCATCCCGATCGCCAGGACGGACCGTCCGGTGATCGCGTTCGTCCTCGGCAGCGGGGGTGCGCGCGGCTTTGCGCACGCGGGGGCGCTCAGGGTGCTCGATGAGGCCGGGATCCACGCGGACATGGTCGTCGGCACCAGCGCGGGCAGCCTCGCGGGCGCGCTCTACGCCGGAGGCATCCGGGGCGATGCGCTGGTCGACACGGCGCTCGCCGTGCAGCGCCGGCAGCTCGTGGACTTCGTGTTCCCGAACCGCGGCTTCATCGAGGGCGACAAGCTCCAGTCCTACATCGACGGAGCGTTGCGCGGCCGCCTGATCGAGGAGCTCGACCTGCCCTTCGTGGCCGTCGCGACCGAGCTCGGGACCGGCCGGCTGGTCGCGTTCAACCGCGGCGACGTCGGCATGGCGGTGCGCGCCTCGTGCAGCGTGCCGGCGATCTTCCAGCCGACCCCGATAGAGGGGCGCGAGTACATCGACGGCGGGCTGGTGAGCCCGGTGCCGGTGCGCATCGCGCGCTCCATGGGCGCGACCCTGATCATTGCGATCGACGTTTCGAGGCAGCCCGCCGAACAGGGCGATCTCGGCAGCACCGCGGCCATGCTGAGCCACGCGTTCGTGGTCATGGAGCACGCCTTGGCGCAGGAGGAAACCAGGCTCGCCGACATCGTGATCCGTCCCGACCTCGCCGGGGTGCCGGCCACCGATCTCGCCGCCCGCGGGCGCGCAATCGCGGCAGGCGAGGAGGCAGCGCGCGCCGTGCTTCCGCAGATCAGGCGCCTGATCGACGAGAGGACTGCCGCGAAATCGCGCTAGAGCTCGAGCCGGGGCAGAATAGAGCCATGCCGGACGCGATCCTCGTTCCCGAAAGCGAAATCGAATTCACCGCGGTCCGCGCTCAAGGCGCGGGAGGCCAGAACGTCAACAAGGTCTCCAACGCCGTGCACCTGCGTTTCGACGTCCGCGCGTCCTCGCTCCCCGAGCAGGTGAAGCAGCGCCTGCTGGATTCGCGCGATCAGCGCATCACACGGGAGGGCGTGCTCGTCATCAAGGCGCAGCAGCATCGCAGCCTCGAGCGCAATCGCGAGGAGGCGCTCGCGCGGTTGCACGAGATGGTCGCGCGCGCGGCGCACGTGCCGAAATCACGCCGGGCGACGCGACCCACGCGAAGCTCGCGCAAGAAGCGCCTCGAAGGGAAGGCGCGGCGCGCGGAGATCAAGCGGCAGCGCGGCCGGGTGCGCGACGTGCTGTAGACTTCCTACGGTGCCCTTCGTCCTCTACAACGCGCCCCAGTCGACCTGCAGCCAGCGGGTGCGCTTCGTCCTCAATGCGAAGAAACTGCCGTTCGAGGAAGTGAAGCTCGACCTGCTCGCGGGCGATCAGCTCAAGCCCGAGTATCTCGCGCTCAACCCCAACGGCGTCGTCCCGACGCTGGTGCACGACGGCACGCCGGTGATCGACTCGTCGGTGATCATCGAGTACCTCGATGAGGTCTTCCCGGAGCGCGAGAGCTTCACGCCGAAGGAGCCGGCGAAGCGCGCGGCGATGCGCGCGCTGATGCGCTTCATCGATGAGATGCCGGCCGCAGCGGTGCGCGTGCCCACCTTCAACCTCGCCTTCCTGCCGCGCTTCGCCGCGATGAGCGAGGGGGAGTTCGTCGTCTTCGCCGAGTCGAAACCCCTGCGGAAGGAGTTCATGCTGAAGATGGGGCGCGCTGGGTTCCCGGAAAAGGACATGAATGAAGCGCTGGACCGCCTGGGGAGAACCCTGGTGCGCATGGAATCCTCGATCCTATCGAGCGGCGGGCCCTGGCTCCAGGGCGTGCGGCCTACTCTCGCCGACGTCGCGCTGATGCCGGCGATCGTGCGCATGGCCGACCTCGGCCTGGACGCGATGTGGAAGGAGAAACCGCTTGTCGCGCGCTGGTACGATGCGATCCGCGCGCATCCGGCGTTCGCGCCGACCTACTACTTCGGATCGCTGCTCAGCGAGAAGTATCCGCACCTGAAGAGGCGGACGAGGTAGGGCGGGCGCGCCTGCGCGCTATTTCTTCGGCGCCGGGTGGATGTCGTCCACCCAGTGCACTTCCTCCGGTTTCTCGACGGCGGGGATGTCGAGGTTGACGACCACCGGATCCTGGCCGCTGCGGCAGAGGACGCAGGACAGCGGCTCGGTGTCGCTCGCGTTGATTTCCTGATGCGGGACGTAGGGCGGGACGTAGATGAAGTCGCCCGGGCCGG
>DASSJA010000142.1:0-3067 GCA_035691445.1 Burkholderiales bacterium
AGGCGGGCACGGATGTCAACAAGCTGCGCTCGGGAGTGCTCGCGCTCCTCGACGGGCTGCCGAAGGTCGAGGGCACCCCGGGCGAGATCCACGTCTCCAACGACCTCAACCGCGTCCTCAACATAACCGACAAGCTCGCGCAGCAGCGCGGGGACCAGTTCATCGCGAGCGAGCTCTTTGTGCTCGCGGCCTTCGAGGACCGCGCGCTCGCGCGCGTCTTCAAGGAAGCCGGCATGGTGCGCGGTGCGATCGAGAAGGCGATCGAGGAGGTGCGTGGCGGCGAGAAGGTGTCCGATGCCAGCGCCGAGGAGGGCCGCCAGGCGCTCGAGAAATACACCATCGATCTCACCGCGCGCGCCTCCTCCGGCAAGCTCGACCCGGTCATCGGCCGCGACGACGAGATCCGCCGCACGATCCAGGTGCTGCAGCGTCGCACCAAGAACAACCCGGTGCTGATCGGCGAGCCGGGCGTCGGCAAGACCGCGATCGTCGAGGGGCTCGCGCAGCGCATCGTCAACGGCGAGGTGCCCGAGGGGCTGAAGAGCAAGCGGATTCTCGCGCTCGACATGGGCGCACTGATCGCCGGCGCGAAATTCCGCGGCGAGTTCGAGGAGCGCCTGAAGAGCGTGCTCAGCGATCTCGCCAAGCAGGAAGGGCAGATCATCCTCTTCGTCGACGAGCTGCACACCATGGTCGGCGCTGGCAAGGCCGAGGGCGCCATGGACGCCGGCAACATGCTGAAGCCCGCGCTCGCGCGCGGCGAGCTGCACTGCGTCGGGGCGACCACGCTCGATGAGTACCGCAAGTACATCGAGAATGACGCCGCTCTCGAGCGGCGCTTCCAGAAGGTGCTGGTGGACGAGCCCTCGGTCGAGGACACGATCGCGATCCTGCGGGGGCTCCAGGAGCGCTACGAGGTGCACCACAAGGTCGACATCACCGATCCGGCCATCGTGGCCGCCGCCACGCTCTCGCACCGCTACATCACGGACCGGCAGCTGCCGGATAAGGCGATCGATCTGATCGACGAGGCCGCGGCGCGCATCCGCATGGAGATCGACTCCAAGCCCGAGGCCCTCGACAAGCTCGACCGACGCATCATCCAGCTCAAGATCGAGCGGGAGGCGCTGAAGAAGGAGAAGGACGAGGCGACGCGCAAGCGCCTGGCGACTCTGGAGGAGGCCCTGCGCGGGCTGGAGAAGGAGTACGCCGACCTCGAGGAGGTGTGGAAGTCCGAAAAGGCGGCCGTGCAGGGCGCCGCGCAGATCCGTGAGGAACTCGATCGCGCGCGCCTCGAGCTCGATGCCGCGCGCCGCGCCGGCAACCTCGGGCGCATGGCGGAGCTGCAGTACGGCAAGATCCCCGATCTCGAGAAGCGCCTCACCAGCGCGACCGCCGCCGAGGAGAAGGCGCCGACGCTGGTGCGCAACAAAGTGACGGAGGAGGAGATCGCCGAGATCGTCTCCAAGTGGACCGGGATCCCGGTGTCGAAGATGCTGCAGGGGGAGAAGGAAAAGCTCTTAGCAATGGAACAGGCGCTGGCCAAACGCGTGGTCGGCCAGGACGAGGCACTGCGCATCGTCTCTGACGCCATCCGCCGCTCGCGCGCCGGGCTCGCCGATCCGCGCCGGCCCAATGGCTCGTTCCTGTTCCTGGGGCCCACCGGCGTCGGCAAGACCGAGCTCTGTAAAGCCCTCGCCGAGTTCCTGTTCGACACCGAGGAGGCGATGGTCCGCATCGACATGTCGGAGTTCATGGAGAAGCATTCGGTGGCGCGCCTCATCGGGGCGCCCCCCGGCTACGTGGGCTACGAGGAGGGCGGCTATCTCACCGAGGCGGTGCGCCGCCGTCCTTATTCCGTGATCCTGCTCGATGAGGTCGAGAAGGCGCACCCTGACGTGTTCAACGTGCTGCTTCAGGTGCTCGACGACGGCCGCCTCACGGACGGACAGGGACGCACCGTCGACTTCCGCAACACGGTCATCATCATGACGTCCAACCTCGGCTCGCAGCAGATTCAGGAGTTCGCGGGGGAGAAGAACTACGCGAAGATGAAGGGCGCGGTGATGGAGGTCGTGCAGCAGAGCTTCCGGCCCGAGTTCATCAACCGCATCGACGACATCGTGGTATTCCACCCGCTCGGCACCCGGCAGATCCGCGCGATCGTCGACATCCAGCTGCTGTATCTGCGCAAACGGCTCACCGAGCGCAACATGGATGTGACGCTCGATGACGCGGCGCGGGATCTGCTCGGCGAGGCGGGCTTCGACCCGGTGTACGGCGCCCGGCCGCTGAAGCGCGCCATCCAGCAGCAGATCGAGAATCCGCTGGCGGAGCGCATCCTCAAGGGCGAGTTCCAGCCCGGGGACCGGATCCGCATCGGCGTGCATGAGGGCCAGCTGACCTTCGGGAAGGCCGAGGAGCGCAAGGCCGCGCGCGCCTGAGGGCGCGCGGTTCCCGGCTGTGGGCACCGGACGCGCGCCCGCGTCCGTTATAATCCGAGCCGGTTAGTTTGCGCGCGTTCCGACAAGCCACCCATGCCCTTCTACGAGTACGAATGCCAGGCCTGCAAGTTCTACACCGAGGTCATGCAGAAGATCAGCGACGCGCCGCTGACCAAGTGCCCCTCGTGCGGCAAGCGGCGCCTGAAGAAGCTGGTGTCGGCCCCGGTGTTTCGCCTGAAGGGCGGCGGCTGGTACGAGACCGACTTCAAGTCCGACAAGGAGGGGAGGCGCAACCTCCTCGGCCCGGATAAGGAGGAGGCGAAGGCGGAGAGCAAGGTCGAGAGCAAGCCGGAGTCCAAGGACGGCAAACCGGGGGAGAAGGACGCCAAGGCGGCCGAGAGCAAACCGCTCCCGCCCAAGGCGGCAGAAGCGAAGCCCGTAGCCACCGGGCGGCGGCCGGGCAAGAGCGCCCGGGGCAAGAGGACGCGGCGGCCGCGGCGTTAGCGCACCGAAGCGCGAAGGAGAAGCCGATGCCACCGACGGAAAGCGCGGACAAACCGGACGGTGCTCCCAGAAAGAGGGTGCTGAGGCGCTATCTGGTCGCCGGCGTTCTCGTGTGGCTG
>DASSJA010000143.1:0-7297 GCA_035691445.1 Burkholderiales bacterium
CCGTCGCCGGAGATGGAGCTCCTGCACCGCGAGGGCCTGCTGCAGGCGGTCCACTCGCCCTATCAGCGCGACCTGATCCCCGAGGCCGTCGCACTGCACCGGGAGTGGGCGGGGCCGCGCGTGTACATCTTCGTGCAGGCCTACAACACGAGCAAGGTCAGGAGGGAGGAGCTGCCGAGGACCTTCAGGGACCTGCTCGATCCGCGCTGGAAGGGACGGATCGCCATCGAAGCGAAGGAACAGGAATGGTTCTTCACGCTGGTCCAGGAAATGGGCGAGGAGAACGGCCTCAAATTCTTCCGCGAGCTGGTTGCCAGGAACGGTCTAACCGTACGCAACGGCAACGCGCTACTCAACAACCTCGTCGTCGCGGGCGACGTTCCGCTCGCCCTCACCCTGTACAGCTACCTGCCGGAGCAGTCGAAGCGGATCGGCGCGCCGATAGACTGGATCGCGCTCGCGCCGACCATCGCCTACACCGACGGCATCGGCGTCATGAAGCGGGCGCCGCACCCGAACGCCGCCGTTCTCTTCTACGACTTCGTGCTCTCCGACGGCCAGCTGCTGCTCGCCGAGCTGCACCACGTGGTCTCGAGCCGGAAGAACGAACCTTATCTCAGGAAGTTCGCCCTGAAATTCATCGACGTCGACGCCGTCCTCGCAGACTACGATCGCTGGACCACGATCTACGAGGACACGATCTACGGGCGCGGCCAAGGGCTGCCGGCGCGCGCGGCTTCGCAATAGCATGCTCGCCAACGAGCGCAACGAGCTGCTCACGCGGACCGGCCCCGGGACGCCGATGGGCGACCTCTTCCGGCGGTACTGGCTGCCGGTGCTGCTGGCGCAGGAGCTGCCCGAGCCCGATTGCGCTCCGGTGCGCGTGAAAATCCTGGGCGAGCCGCTCGTTGCTTTTCGCGACACGCAGGGCAGGCTCGGCCTGATCGACGAGTTCTGCGCGCATCGCGGCGTCAGCCTCTGGTTCGGACGGAACGAGGAGTGCGGGCTGCGTTGTCCGTATCACGGCTGGAAGTACGACGTCAGCGGCCAGTGCGTCGACCTGCCTTCGGAGCCGGAGGAGTCCGGCATGCGAAGGAGTATCAGGCTCAAATCCTATCCGGCGATCGAAAAGGCGGGCGTGATCTGGGCCTATCTCGGCCCGGCCGGCAAAAGGCCGCCCGAGCCGGCCTACGAATGGACGCAGGTGCAGCCGGCGCACCGCCTCGTCTCCAAGCGCCTGCAGGAGACCAACTACCTTCAGGCGATGGAAGGCGCTCTCGACTCGGTGCATTCGGGATTCCTGCATCGCCACTCGGTCGCGGACGATCCCTTGCTCAAGCGCGACCCCGAGAGCCTGTCGATGCTTCTCGGGGACCCCCATCCGAAGCTCATGCCCACGGTTTCCCCCGCGGGGCTCTACGTCGCCACCCGGCGGGACGTCGGCGAGGACCGGTTCTACTGGCGCGTCACGCAGTGGTTCATGCCCTGCTTCAGCTTTTTTCCCCCGTATGGAGACAATCCTCACGGCGGCCACGCCTTCGTGCCGATCGACGACCGGCACTGCTGGACGTTCAGCATCGACTATCACCCGGCGCGGGCGCTGTCCGGCGCCGAGCGCGAGGCGGCCCGCACCGGAAAAGGCATCCACGCGCAATTGATCGAGGGGTCCTTCGTCCCGGTCGCCAACAAGCGCAACGATTACCTGATCGATCGCGCGGCGCAGAGTGCGAAGAAGACCTTTTCCGGCGTGCTGGGCGTCGGCATCGAGGATGCCGCGATCCAGGAGAGCATGGGGGCGATCCAGGATCGCTCGCGCGAGCATCTCGCCGCCTCCGACAACGGCATCGTCAAGGCGCGCCGCCGGCTGATCGACGCGGCCGACGCGGCCGCGCGCGGCTCCGCCCCGCCCGGCCTCGATCCCGCCGAGCAGGGTGCCCGGGCGGTGTCGATGGTCACGCCGCGCGACATGTCCCTGCTGGAAGCGGTCGAGTGGGCGCAGAAGAACCGGGCGAGAGCGCCGTCGCCGGCGTAGGCAGCCATGGCCTCGACTTCGGTGCGTGGGCTGCTTGCGGTCGCGGGCCTGTGCATCGGCGCCACGGCCGGTGCCGCCCAGGATTCCGGGGCGGTCCTTTCCGGATTGGCTTCCTACGAAGGTCCCGACCGCCAGGATCGCCTGCTGCAGGGCGCGCGCCGCGAGGGGTCCGTGAGCCTCTATACCTCGTTTCCCCCGGAGGACGTCGCGGCGCTGAATGCCGCTTTCGAACGCAGGTACGGGGTAAAGGCGCGCGCGTGGCGGGCCGCGTCGGAGAAGGTATTGCAGCGCGTGCTCGCCGAGGCGCAGGCCGGGCGCGATGAAGTCGACCTGGTGGACAGCAACTCGGTGCCTCTGGAGCTCATGCGCCGCCAGGGGATCCTGCAGGCGGTGCGCTCGCCGCATCAGGCCGAGCTGATCCCGGCGGCGGTTCCCGCACACCGCGAGTGGGCCTGGGCCAGGCTGAGCGTCTTCGTCCAGGCGTACAACACACGTCTGGTCGGGAAGGCCGAGCTGCCGGCGAGCTACGGCGATCTCCTGGATCCCCGCTGGAAAGGCAGGCTCGGAATCGAGGCGTCCGACGAGGACTGGTTCGCCGAGGTCGTTCAGGCCCTGGGCGAGGACAAGGGATTGCGCCTGTTTCGCGATCTGGCGGCGAAGAACGGCCTGTCGGTGCGCAGAGGGCACAGCCTGCTCGCTCAGATGGTCGCCTCGGGCGAGGTGCCGCTCGCGCTCACCGTCTACAATTTCACCGCCGAGAAGCTGAAGGCGCAGGGCGCCCCGCTCGAATGGTTCACCCTGGCGCCGGCGGTCGCGCATGGGAACGGCTTCGCCGTGCTCAAGCGTGCGCCTCACCCGCACGCGGCCCTGCTGTACTACGACTTCATGATCGGCGAAGAAGGCCAGCGGATTCTCGCGGAGCGCAAGTCGGTTCCGACGAGCCGGAAGATCCAGACCACCCTCGACAGGGATTCCCTGAGGATCATCGACCCGGTGCGCCTCGTCGATCACGGGGAACGCTGGGCGAAGCTCTACGAGGATGTCATCGTGAAGGGAGCCCGGTGACCCTGCTGATCGACAACGAAATCGTCCGGCGCGTGCTCACGCCCGCGGCGGTGCGCAAGGCGCTCGAATCGGCGTACCGCGACCTCGCCTCGGGCGAAGCGGTCTGCCGGCCGCGCATCGACATTCGCATTCCGACCCGCGACGCGGAGAAGTTCTACCAGTGGGGGACGATGGAAGGCGGATCGACCGGCGGCTACTTCGCGATCCGCATGAAATCCGACATCGTCTACGAGCGCGAGTACGGGGGCGTGCGCACGCAGGAGAAATACTGCACGCGCCCCGGGCGCTACTGCGGCCTGGTGTTCCTGACCGACGTGGAAACCGGCGCACCCCTCGCGATCATCAACGACGGCTACCTGCAGCATCTGCGCGTCGCGGCCGACAGCGCGATCGGAGCCGGCCTCATGGCGCGCGAAGACTCGCGCACTCTCGGGATGCTGGGCTCGGGCGGCATGGCCGAGTCGCACGTCGCCGCGCTCCTGGAAGTGCGCGGAATCGAGCGCATCCGCGTCTACAGCCCGACGCGCGAGCACTGCGAGCGCTTCGCGGCCGAGGCCGCAAAACGCCACGGCATCGAATGCGTGTCATGCGGGGAGCCGCGCGCCGCGTACGAAGGCGCCGACATTCTCGCGGCGTGCACCGACTCGGCAATCCCCGTCATCCGCGGCGAATGGCTGGCGCCGGGCATGCACGTGATCTCCATCGGCGGGCGGCCCGACGCCGCCGCGATCGCGCGCTTCGACCGCCGGCTGCGCCTGGGGACCTCCCCCGCGCCCGTCGGACACCCCGAGCTCGGCACCGCGGCGGAGTACCTGGGCTACCTCGCGCGGCCGCAGGACCCGCGCTGGGGAACGCGCCGCATGGGCCGGCGCGCGCCACAGGTGACCGGAGGAGACGGCGACGTGAGCTTCGGTGACGTGATCTCGGGGAAGACGCGCGGCCGCACCTCGCGCGAACAGATCACCTATTCGGAGCGCGGCAACATCCAGGGCGCGCAGTTCTTCGCGGTCGCCGCCGCGGCGTACGAGGCGGCCCGCCGCGAAGGGCTGGGGCGCGAGCTGCCGACGGACTGGTTCTTGCAGGACATACGCGACTGAAGGAGGAAACCGATGAATCCCAGAACAATCATGCTGATCGCCTGCGTGCTCGCGAGCGGAGAAACGCCGGCGCAGGGCACTCTCTTCGACTACAGCGGGCCGGACCGGATGCAGAGAATCGTCGCGGCCGCGAAGAAGGAGGGCTCGCTCACGATGTACACCACCTTCGCGGAGAAGGACCAGCCGACGCTGATCAAGCCCTTCGAAGCGAAGTACGGCGTCCGGGTAAACATCTGGCGCGCCGGAACCGACAAAGTGCTCCAGCGCACGCTCGCCGAGGCGGCGGCGAAGAAGTACGACGTCGACGTGATCCATTTCGGCTCGCCCGAGATGGAGGCGCTCTCGCGCGAGAAGATCCTCGAGGCGGTCAAGTCCCCTGTGCACAAGGACCTGCAGCCCGGTTCCGTTCCCCCTCACCGGGAATGGGCGGCAACGCTGCTCTCGGTGTGGGTGCAGGTGTACAACACCAATCTCATCAAGAAGCGCGATCTGCCGAAGACCTACCGGGATCTTCTCGACCCCAAGTGGAAGGGCAAGCTCGGCATCGAGGCGAAGGACGAGGACTGGTTCGCCTCGGTGGTCGACGTGATGGGCGGCGGCGAGAAGGGACTGCAGTTCTTTCGCGATCTCGTCGCCCGCAACGGCATCTCGGCGCGCACCGGACACACCCTGCTCAACAACATGGTGATCGCGGGCGAGGTGCCGCTCGCGCTCACGGTCTACAACTACATGCCCGAGCAATCGAAGAGAAGAGGCGCGCCGATCGACTGGTTCGCGCTCGAACCCGCCATCGCACGCTCCAACGCCATAGGGATCGCGCGCCGCGCGCCGCATCCGAACGCTGCCCTGCTCTTCTACGAGTACATGCTGGGCGAGGGCCAGCAGTATCTGGTCAAGATGGACTACGTCCCGTCGAACACGAAGATCGCTTCGCCGCTCAGGGGCGTGAAGATCCTCCAGACCGATCCGGTCCGCTCGCTCGACGAGTCCGACAAGTGGACGAAGCTCTTCGAGGATATCGTGCTGAAGGGCTCAGGAAACTGAAAGCCCTCTGTGGTAAGGTTGCGGCCGAGGTGAAAACCGAATGAGCGCCGTCGTCACCGCCCCCGAGGCTTCGCGCGGATCGTTCCGCGAGATGTGGCTGATCACACTCGGCCACTCGCTCACGCACTGGTATCCGGCGACCTTCTATCTGCTCCTGCCGATCATCGGCAGGGAGCTGGGGCTTTCCTACAGCCAGATCGGCCTCATCATGACCTGCCAGTACATCGCCGGGGCGGTGGCCAACATTCCCGGCGGCGTCATCGTCGACACCGTGGGCAGGAAGGGCGTGCTCATGGCGACGTCGCTCTTCTGGGTCGGCTTTCCCTATCTGCTGATGAGCTTCGCACACAGCTACCTGATGCTGCTCGGCTGCGTGGCGCTGGTGGGCTTCGGCAACAGCCTGTGGCATCCGACCGCCATCCCGACGCTCGCGCAGCGCTTCCCCGAGAGAAAAGGCCTGGTGCTCTCGCTGCACGGCATGGGCGGGAACGTCGGCGATGCGATCGCGCCCGTCGTCGTCGGCGCGCTCCTTACGATTCTGTCCTGGAGGCAGGTCGTGGTCCTGAACGTCGCCCCCGGTATCGTGCTCGCGCTCCTCATTTTCATTTTCCTCGGCACGCTCCAGCTCGGCGGGGCCCGGCGCACGAGTCCGGCAGGCGCGGCGCGCTCGCAGTCCCTGCGGGACTATTTCCGGGGGGTGCCGGAGTTGTTCAGGAACCGCAACCTCATCCTGCTCTCGACCAGCTCGGCTTTCCGCTCGATGACGCAGAGCGCGCTGCTCACGTTCCTGCCCGTGTTCCTCGCCTACGAGCTCGGCTACTCGCCGTTCCTCGTGGGTGCCTGCATGTTCGCGCTGCAAGCCGCGGGCTTCGCAGCCTCGCCCGCCGCCGGCCATCTGTCCGACCGCATGGGACGCAAGAGCGTGATGATGACCAGCATGGCGATGACCGCCGTGGTGCTCGTCTTCATGGCACTCGCCGGCAAATCGCCAGTGTTCGTTTTCTTCGTCGCCGTGCTCGGGTTTTTCCTCTACGCGATCCGGCCGGTGCTGCAGGCCTGGCTGCTCGAGACCACGCCGAAGAACATGGGTGGTACGAGCATAGGCGTGCTGTTCGGCGCGCAGGCGCTGGGCTCGTCCACCGGTCCCTTCCTGGGCGGGCTCGTCGCGGACCGCTACGGGCTCCACGCGACCTTCACCTTCCTCGCCGTGACCATCATCGTGGCGAACCTCTTCATCTTCTTCATGCCGAGGACGGCGGCGGAGAAGGAGTGAGCCGGCTCGTCGGCGCGGCGAAGCGCTGGCTGCGCAGCACCTCGAACCGCACCTTCGTTCTCTGGCCGGTCCTGCTCTGCTGCGCCGAAACGGCGCTGCAGCGGGGCCTGCCGTCCATCGACCCCCTCGGCGTGCCTCTGCTCGCGTGGGGATATCTGCAGTACCGCCTGGTCGGCAACTACCGGCTGCGCCTGGGCGGCGGCGGCCCGGGGATCTCGATCCCCCCCGAGCGCCTGGTCGCGAGCGGCCCCTACCGCTGGTGCCGCAACCCGATGTACCTCGGGCACCTGATCTTCTTCGCAGGGCTCGCGATCGCGCTTTCCTCCTGGCTCGCTGCAGGCGTGCTCGCGTATCACCTCGTGTGGTTCGACGCCCGCGTGCGCGAGGACGAGACGCGCCTCGCTGCGCTCTTCGGCGATCGGTACCTCGACTATCTCGCGCGGGTAAAGCGCTGGATTCCCGGAATCCTGTAGGGCCGGCCTAGGGCGCTCGCGCCGGCCTGTCCCTGACCGAGAGCATTCCTCCGGCGAAGAGGAACGCGGCGTTGGCCCAGAACACGGGACCGAGGCCGAACACCGTCCCGATGCCGCCGAAAACGACCGGAATCGCGATCTGCGTGATCTTGTTCACCGTGAGGCGCATGCCCAGCGCCTCGCCCGAGCGCCCGGGAGGAGCGTGGTGGTAGGCGAGCATCATGGTGAGGGGCTGCGCCGACCCCAGGCCCATGCCCAGCAGGAAGGCGGTGGCGACCAGCATGCTCACGCCGGAGAGAAACGGGAACGAGGC
>DASSJA010000144.1:0-5205 GCA_035691445.1 Burkholderiales bacterium
GTCGACGGCGTCCTCGGAGGTCGCGCCGACCTTACGGACCTGCTTTTCCTGGATGGCGCGCAGGAGCTTGACCTGCATCGCGAGCGGCAGGTCGGCCACTTCGTCCAGGAACAAGGTCCCGGTGTTGGCAGCCTGGAAAAATCCGTCGCGGTCGTTCTCGGCACCAGTGAAAGCCCCTTTCTTGTATCCGAAGAACTCGCTTTCCATCAGATTCTCGGGGATGGCGCCGCAGTTGACCGGTACGAACGCCTTTTCGCGCCGTGAGCCCTTGCTGTGGATGAGGCGGGCGGCGAGCTCCTTTCCGCTTCCCGACTCGCCGGTGATGTAGATCGGCGCCTGGCTGCGCGCGAGCTTCTCGATGACCGACCGCACCTGCTCGATTCCGGGGCTCGCGCCCAGAAGCTGGGGCTCGCCCGATTTGGCCGCCGCTGTCTTCTGAGGAAGCGAAAGCGCGGATTTGACCAGCGCGCGGAGCTGATCGAGAGAAAGGGGCTTGGTGAGGTAGTCGAAGGCGCCGGCCTTGAGAGCCGCCACGGCATTCTCGGTGCTGCCGTATGCCGTGATCACGGCCACGGGCAGGTCCACGCACTGCGCGCCGATATAACGTACCAGCTCGAGCCCGTCACCGTCGGGCAAACGCATGTCGGTAAGGCAGAGGTCGTATCGCTTGGCGTGCAGCAGTTCCTTGGCGGCCGCTACCGACCCGGTGCATTCGACGGCGAGTCCCATGCGCATCAACGAAAGCTCCAGCAACTCGCGGATGTCGGCCTCGTCGTCGATCACGAGGACCGAGCCCTGAACCTGGCTCGTTCGCCGGTCCGCGCGCCGGTTCGCTACGGTTCCTGCCATAGGATCCTGAAATCCGCCCCCGGGCTACGGTCCAGATATTCGAGACTCGCACCGTTGGCCGCGCACAGTTCGCGCGCGATATAGAGGCCGAGTCCCGTCCCGCTCGCGAACGTGGTGAAGAACGGTTCGAACAGCTGCGCTTGCAACGCCTTCGGCACGCCTTCGCCATCGTCCAGGACGTGCAATTCTACTCGATTTGCCCGGCGGGAAACCGCGATGCGCACGCTGCCCGCGAGCCGGCGACAATGCCGCCAGGCGTTGTGCAGCAGATTCCACAGGACCTGGTTGAGATGCGCCCGGTCGAATTCCATGGTGACGTCCTCGCCCGCTTCCACGGCGAAGCTCTCGCTCGGGATGCGGTCGTCGTTCTGGACAAATTCCTCGATGAACGTGAGCAGATAGGGCCGCATCCGGATCGTCTCCGGCTGAACGCGGTCTCGACGCGAAAGCTCGAGCACGTCGTGCACCATGCGCTCCAAGCGTCGCGAATTGTCGCGGATGATTTGCACCATGCGTTCCTTTTGCGGGCCTCGTTGTTCCTCGTGCAGCAAATCGCCGGCGTGGGTGATGGCCGACAGCGGATTGCGGATCTCGTGGGCGATGCTGGCCGTGAGCCTGCCGAGCGCCGCAAGCTTCAGTTGCTGGGCCTGCTCCTGGAGCTTGGACAAGTCCTCCAGGAAGACCAGACTGAAGCTGCCGCCCGCGACGCCCGCCGACACGAACCGCCCGCGGACCAGGCGACCGCTTTCCGTGAATCGCATGTTCACGCTGCTCGCGCCGTGGCCCGCGCGCCAGGCGGCGAGCCGCTGCGCAAGCTCTTCGGAGAAATCCTCGACCTGACTCAGTTCGGGCACGACGCGCCCGAGAAGATCGACTGCCCGCGGATTGTGCAGATGCACCAGGCCGTTGGCGTCTACGACGAGGACCCCGTCCTGCACGTCGCGGATGACCAGCCTGTTGATGCGAAGCTGGTCGGCGAGATCTGCGCCGCGTTGCCTCGCCAGGCGTTCGTTCAGTATCAGGCGCCGCGCCAGCCGATTGGTGATCAGCGCCGTCGCGAAATAGCCGATCGACAGCAGCCCGGGCTGGAGGTAGTTGGCCGTGCTCGAGTCCTCCACCAACACCCAGTACGACTCCTCCAGGAGCACGGCGATCGACGCCAGCGCGGCATAGAACAGCATAAGCGTGCCTCGGCTCACCAGCGCCGCGCCGGCGAGTGAAATGAGCAGCATCACTCCAAGGCCGCTGCGAATACCGCTCGAGGCATACATCAAGACGACGATCGCGACGACGTCGACAAATACGTGGAGCGTCAGCTGGAGGTTGAAATGCGCGGGGGCCCTCTGCAAAGCGACGTGGAACACGACTGCGAGCGCCAGGTAAACGACGCTCGCGTAGGTGAATGTGACCAGGTCGTGACTGCCGAGGCTGAGCGCATCACCGAAAATCAGGGCCGCAAGCAGGAATATCGCGGCCACGGCCATGCGATAGAAATTGAAGTACTTGAGCGAGACCCAAAAGGAATCCGCGACGGCACCCTGCTGCGGAATCCGCAACAGGCTGCGCAACGCGGAATCGGCCACGGTCTCAGGAGCCGATTCGGCGGTGTTCTTCGCTGCAGAAGAAGCGGCCGGCGCCCTCGACGGCTTCGCTGCGCGGAATGTTTACGCCGCAATGCGCACAGGGAACCATGGTTTCACTCCGGAGCGCAGACGGGGGAGCGCGGCGCTTGCGCACGACACCACCGAACACGAAGTAGACGACGGCTATAGCGATGACGAGAAGAAGGAGCTTGCTCACGCTGCCATGGCTGCCCGGGTCGCAGCTGCGACGAGACGCCATTATACCGGCCGCTGCAGGGAATACAGGGCGGCCTCATGTCGCGGGACCAAACGAAGGAATAGGTGAAATATGAACGATGGGCGACCGCGGCCTTGTCGGAAAATACGGAGATAGCCGTAGCTGGCGGAACCCTTACCGGACTTTGGATCCTCGCCACCCATTTGTCGGCCCATCTGCATTTCGTCACCTTAGAGCTTCGAGAATCTCGGCTATAATCACCGTCCCACGCGCCCGTAGCTCGGCCGGGCACGAGGGGGGGAGATTTCGCGGATGGAGGTGCGTCCGCGTCGCCGAGCGCCAGACTATGGGTAGGTGGAGGTTGCTGCGGATGTTCTGTGAGCATTCGCACTGCCGAACGGCATGCCCGGACGGCATGCCTTGGGCCAGTCAGCAAGACAGGAGAGTGTAGCGCCGCCGGTCGGCATCGCTAGCCGAAAGGTCGCGCGCCTGTCTCGTAACTTCCAAGTGTGCTGAACCCTGGGATCCACGATTTTGGTATCAAAGCGAATACGGAATCGCAAGAGCAAGGGTCTGCTGAGTCTGACCCTCGATCGCTGACGACTAACCGGAGAGAGATCATGACCCCCAAAGCGCTGCTTGTCCCGATCGCCCTGATGCTGGTGTCCGGCTGTGCCGCCACGATTCACGGCACGGTGCAGCTCGTCGACAGCCGTCAGCAGCCGATCCCGAACGAGAGCCCGAAGGGATCCGTGGTCAACATGATCAATACGACCGCCGCCGTCGAGCACGCTTCGAGCTCCGCGACGGTCGACGAGAAGGGCGAATTCGAGTCGCCCAAGGGGAGCATCAAGCCCGGCGTCTACAAGGTGGAGGCGAGCCGCATCGGCTATGAAACCCAGACCGAGACCGTCGAGGTCGGCTCGTTCCTCAGCAAGAAAGTTCAGTTCAAGCTGCTGAAGATCGAGGAGGCCAAGCGGAAGTCGATCAAGGGTTCGGCCTCCGACGCAGACAAGATCATCAACCCCGGCGAGGTCAACATCCAGCCGCCCGCGATGTGAGCCGGCATCCTGTCCCGTAGACCTGACGCCATAACCGAGGGTATCGACATGGGAACAACCCACCCGCGTATTCTTTTCGCGCTGCTCGCCACCGCCTTCCTCGGTGCCTGCGGCCAACGCCTGGACATCGAGGTCAAGGCACGCATCGACGGCCAGCCGGTGCCGCAGGCGAGCGTCGTCGTCGACCATGAGGAGCTCGGCGTCACCGACTCCCAGGGCGTCTTTGCAAAGCAGCTCCGCAAGAAGCCCGGCGCCGAGATCGAGCTCTCCGTGAGGAAGGAAATGCCCGGCTACCGCATCGAGCCGTGGAAGACGACCTTCTTCGTCAAGCTGGACCAGCAGGGCGCGTACCGCTTCGAGGCCAATCTCAACGCCACCCGCTACGTGACCCTGCGCGTGAGCGACAAAGGCGTGCCGCTCGCGGACGCCGAGGTCACCGCCGGCGGGAAGAAGGCGGGCGTCACCGACGCCAAGGGCGAGCTGGTGTATCAGTATGGGCAGCAGCCGCCGAAGGGAACCGAGTTCGGCGTCGCGAAGAGCGGCTACAGCAGCCACCGGGGGATCTACGCGTTCGAGCCCGGGCAAGTGATCGAAATCGCGCTCAATCGCGAGGCTATCGTTGCGATCAGGGCGCTCACCGACAACTACGGGCGCGCGGGCGGCGTGCAGGGGCTCGCGGTGAGCATAGACGGCAAGACCGTCGGCAAGACCGACTCGCAGGGCAGCTACACCTATACCTACCGTGGCGAGCCCGGCAGGAAGGCGCTCATCGCGCTCTCGGCGCCCGGCTACATCCCTGCAGCGTGGAAAACCGCGGTCAAGCTCGAAGGCCAGGTGAACCTCCAGCGCTACTTCTACCCCACTACGCCCAGGCCGATCCGCATGGGCATCTACCGCGTCGTCGGCAACACGCCAGGCGTGGACCTCAAGGACGTCGCAGCCCAGGCCGAGCAGGCGTTGGCGGCTCAGCTGTTCAGGTTCCCGGCGTTCCGAGAGGTGCCGGCGGATACGCTGCGGGCCGAGATCACTCAGCGCAAGCTCAGCATCGAGCGCATCACGACCAAGGGCTGGCAGGACACGCCGCTGCGCGCGACCGTGGACATGATCGTGCTCGGAAGCGTCGCCAAGGACAACGATGGCTTTCTGGCCGAGGTCAAGTTCCACACCGCGAACGGCAAGGTCATCTTCTCGGAGATCGGACGCACCCGCAGCGCCCGCGGCATAGACAGCATGATGCGGGACATCGTGAGCAACGTCATCGAGCGCTTCCCGCTCGAGGGCACAGTGGTCGGCGCGGAGGGCGATCGCTATCGCATCAACATCGGCAGGAGCTGGCGCATCGGAAGGGGCACCGAGTTCACGCTGACGGCGCCGAACCTAGGCGAGGGCGGCAAGGTTTCGGGCTACCGCGAGACCGGGCAGATGGAGGTCCGGCGAGGGGAAGATTCGAGCTCGCTCGCCGAGGTCACGACGCTCAAGAAGGGCGAGAAGGTCC
>DASSJA010000145.1:0-3384 GCA_035691445.1 Burkholderiales bacterium
ACAGCGTCGCCGTCGCCGGCGGCCGCATCCTCGCGGTCCGCCCGACCGCCGAAGCGGAGCGCGAATATCGAGCCGACAGGCGCGTCGAGCTTCCGAATCACGCGCTGATACCGGGCCTGGTCAATCTGCACACGCACGCGGCCATGACGCTGATGCGCGGGCTCGCCGACGATCTTCCCCTGATGAGCTGGCTGCAGGACCACGTCTGGCCGGCCGAGAGCCGGCACGTCTCGCCGGAGTTCGTGTACGACGGGACGCTCCTCGCCTGCGCCGAGATGCTGCGGGGCGGAGTGACGTGCTTCAACGAGATGTACTTCTTCCCGGAGGCGGCGGCCCGGGCGGCGCTCGATGCGGGGATGCGCGCGGCGCTGGGCATCATCGCGTTCGAGTTCCCGACCGCGTATGCCGCGGACGCGAGCGACTACATCGCCAAGGGGCTGGCGGCGCGCGACGCGCTGAGGGACGAGCCGCTGCTGTCCTTCTGCATGGCCCCGCATGCGCCCTACACGGTGAGCGACAGGACTTTCTCGAAGATCGTCACCATCGCCGAGGAGCTCGACCTTCCCATCCACACCCACCTGCACGAGACGAAGTCGGAGATCGAGGACAGCATCGCCCGGCACAAGGCGCGGCCGCTGGCGCGTCTCGCGGCGCTGGGCGTGCTCGGTCCGCGGCTGATCGCCGTGCACGCGGTGCACCTGACGGGGGCGGAGATCGAGACGCTCGCGCGGTACGGCGCCTCGGTCGCGCACTGCCCCTCCTCCAACCTCAAGCTCGCGAGCGGGTTCGCGCCCGTGGCCGCCCTGCTCGAGCGGGGCGTCAACGTGGGGATAGGGACCGACGGCGCGGCGAGCAACAACCGCCTGGACCTGTTCGAGGAAATGCGCGCGGCGTCGCTCCTCGCCAAGGCGGTGGGCGAGGACGCGCAGGCGATGCCGGCGCAGCAGGCGCTCGCGGCAGCAACACTTAACGGTGCGCGGGCCCTGGGCCTGGAGGCTGCGATCGGCTCGCTCGTGCCGGGGAAGTTCGCGGATCTGTGCGCGCTCTCCTTCGAGGAGCCCGAGCTCGCGCCCTGCTACGATCCGTTGTCGCACCTGGTGTACTCGGCGGGGCGCGGCCAGGTGTCGCACGTCTGGGTCGCCGGAGAAATCCGGGTCGAGCGGGGAAAGCTCGTGGGATTCGAAAATCGCAGCTTGAACAACCGCATTCTTCTGTGGCAGAATAAGTTAGCAGCAGAAACAAAAGCTTAGAATCAGGCGAGAAACCGAGCCTTTTGCAGGAATCTAAAGGGTTCCTGACGCGTACCGAAGCTGCTTGAGCCGCGGCTCGAGCTCCAACCAACGAGAGGAAAGCATGACCAATAAACTGAGCACCACGCTATCGGTGATTGCACTGCTCGCGTTCGCAGGCTGCGCCAGCACGCCCGCACCAACACCGACACCGGCGCCCGCGCCCGCTCCCGCTCCGCGCCAGAGCCTCCCGGCCGCGCCGCCCGCCGCTCCCAAGGCCGCGCAACCCGGGAAGGTCACGACCGCGTCGACCGTCAATTTCGACTTCGACCGCTACGTCATCCGTCCGGATGCGCGCACCAAGCTCGACGATCTCGTCGGCAAGCTGCGCAACGTCACCCTGGAAGTCGTGATCGCCGTCGGACACGCCGACCGTCTCGGCAGCGACGCCTACAACATGAAGCTCTCGGTGCGCCGCGCCGACTCGGTGAAGGCCTATCTCGTCAGCAAGGGCATCGCTGCGAGCCGTGTCTACACCGAAGGCAAGGGTGAGCGCCAGCCCATCAAGGAGTGCAAGGGCGACGCCAAGACCAAGGCGCTGATCGCCTGCCTGGAACCCAACCGCCGCGTCGAGCTCGAAGCGGTCGGCTCGGAGACGAAATAGAGCTGCCGCTGGCCTGCGCGAAACAGCGTCGGCGCGCCTCCAAAAGCCCTGCTCCGGCAGGGCTTTTTTATTTCCGCCCGCCGGACTAAAGTGAATACCGGATGAACGCCGATCCGCAGGAATTGGAGAAATTCAGCGCGCTCGCTCACCGCTGGTGGGACCCGCAGAGCGAGTTCAAGGCGCTGCACGACATCAATCCGCTGCGCCTGGACTGGATCGACGGCATCGCGAAGCTCGCCGGGAAATCCGCCCTCGACGTCGGCTGCGGCGGGGGAATCCTCGCCGAGGCGATGGCCCGGCGCGGCGCGCGCGTGAAAGGCATCGACCTCTCCGACAAGGCGCTGAAGGTCGCGCAGCTCCATCTGCACGAGAGCCGGCTCGCCGTCGACTACGAGGCGGTCTCGGCCGAGGACCTCGCCGCGCGCTCGCCGGGGTCCTACGATCTCGTGACCTGCATGGAGCTGCTCGAGCACGTTCCCGACCCGGCGAGCACGGTGGGCGCCTGCGCCGCGCTCGCGCGCCCGGGCGGCCGGGTCTTCTTCTCGACCATCAACCGCAACCTGAAGTCCTATGTCTTCGCGGTGATCGGCGCAGAGTACGTCCTCAAGCTCCTCCCCAGGGGAACCCATGACTATGCAAAGCTGATCAAGCCCTCGGAGCTCGCGCGCCACTGCCGCGATGCCGGGCTGGAGGTGCGCGAGGTCATCGGCATGAGCTACAACCCGCTGACGAAGGTCTACTCGCTCGGCGCCGATCCCTCCGTCAACTACCTCGTCCACTGCGTGCGCGGGTGAAGCGGCAGTGAAGCTGGAGGGCGTGCGCGCGGTCCTGTTCGACCTCGACGGCACGTTCGCCGACACCGCCCCCGACCTCGCCCGGGCGGTCAATCGCGTCCGGGCCGAGCGCGGCCTCCCGCTCCTGCCTCCCGAGGTCGCGCGCCCGCACACCTCCGGCGGCGCGCGCGGACTGCTCAAGGCGGGGTTCGGCGTCACGCCCGAAAGCGAGGACTACGGGGCCTTGCGCGAGCGCTTCCTCGATTGGTACGGAAAGGAGCTGTGCGTGGACACGCGGCTTTTCGACGGCATTCCCGACGCGCTGGTGAAGATCCGCGCGCTCAGGCTCCCCTGGGGCATCGTCACCAACAAGGGCAAGCGCTTCACCGAGCCGCTCCTGCGCTCGCTCGCCGTGGACCATCTCGCGGCCTGCGTGGTGAGCGGCGATTCGACCGCGCACGTCAAGCCGCACCCCGCGCCGCTGCTGCTCGCGGCGTCGCTGCTTTCACTGGAACCGGCGGCCTGCTTGTACGTAGGCGACGACCTGCGCGATGCCGAGGCCGCGCGCGCGGCCGGCATGTTCTTCGCGGCCGCCGGCTGGGGCTACCTCGGCGAAGGCGGCGACCCGGACAGCTGGGGCGCGAACGCCGTGCTGTCCCACCCGCGTGAGATACTCGATCTCCTCGCCTGAAGGAGGAACCCATGCCCGCGTACTGGC
>DASSJA010000146.1:0-2288 GCA_035691445.1 Burkholderiales bacterium
CCTCCCCAAGGACAATCTCATGGAGACGCTCGCCGAGCTGGAAGCCTATTACGCCTCCGAGCTCGCGTCCCGCAACGGGCTGGACGACATCGCCGAGGTGATCGCGCAGCCGCAGAACCCGGGATAGCGGCGGGAAATGCATGAAGGAGGCTTCGCGGACGCATCTCGTGCTGATCCCGAGCTACAACCCCGGAGCAAAGGTCTACGAGACCGTCGCCGCCGCGCGGCGCTCATGGAACCCGGTGTGGGTCGCGGTGGACGCAAGCACGGACGGCACGGCCGAGGGCCTGCGCGCGATGGCCGGGGCCGATCCGGGCCTGAGGGTGATCCTGTTGCCCAGGAACCGCGGCAAGGGCGCGGCGATATTGCACGGAGTGGAGCTCGCCCACGCAGCCGGTTTCACGCATGTGCTGACCATGGATTCGGACGGACAGCATCCCCCCGCGCTGATCGGCGAGTTCATGGCGGCGTCCCTGGCCGACCCCTCCTGCATGGTGCTGGGCGTACCGGTGTTCGACGCCAGCGCCCCGCAATTGCGCGTAAAGGGACGCCGCGTGTCCAACTGGTGGGCGAACCTGGAGACGCTCTGGACGGGAATCGGCGACTCGCTCTACGGCTTCCGGGTGTACCCGATCGCTCCCTTGCGCAAGGTGATGCGCAAGCAGCGCTGGATGCGGCGCTTCGATTTCGATCCGGAGGCGGTCGTGCGGATGTGCTGGCTGGGGGTGCGCCCGCTCAACAAGCCGGCGCCGGTGCGCTATTTCCGCCCCGACGAGGGTGGAGTGTCGCATTTCAGGTATTGGCGCGACAACGCGCTCCTGACCTGGATGCACGTGCGCCTGTTTCTGGGCTTCATGCTGCGCCTGCCTGCGCTCGCGATCCGGAGGCTGAGAGCCCCGTAATCACTCGCGACTCAGTGGACGGCGCGAAACGCCAGCACCGAGTTGCTGCCTCCGAAAGCGAAAGAGTTGCACAGCGCCGCCCTCAGGTTCCCGCGCGCCGACTCCCCGGTGATGTGGCGCACGCCCGTGCACTCTCGATCCAGCTTCTCCAGGTACGCGGTCGGCGGCGCCTCCCGGGACGCAAGCGACAGCACGGTGATGATGGCCTCGACCACGCCGGTCGCGCCGAGCAGGTGGCCATGCATGGATTTGGTCGCGCTCACCGCGACCTCCTCCGAGCGCGACCCGAACACCCCGCGTATCGCCGCGATCTCGATCGGGTCGCCCTCGCGCGTCGCCGTGCCGTGGGCGTTGACGTAGTCGATCTCATCCGCGCTCAGGCCGCCGTCCTCGATCGCCATGCGCATGGCGCGCATCTGGCCTTCCACGTGGGGGCGGACGAGATGGTTGTGGTCCGAAGTGCTGCCGTATCCGGCGAACTCGGCGTAGATCCTCGCCCCGCGCTCGACCGCGCGGTCCCAGTCCTCGAGGATCATCGCACCCCCTCCTTCGCCGAGCACCAGGCCCTGGCGGTCGGAATTGAACGGGCGGCAGGCTCGCACTGCTGTGGTCTCGTCGCCCAGGGCGAGGACGCGCATCGCTTCCCATGCGCGCACGACCCCGTAGGAAAGCGGCGCCTCGGAGCCGCCCACCACCATCAGCGTGGCTTCGCCGGAGCGGATTTTCGAAAGCGCTTCTCCGATCGCGACGGCCGACGAGGCGCAGGCGACCGAATAGGTCGCGCACGACGCTCCCAGGCCGAGCTGAATCGATATGTGCGAGGCCGCCGCGTTGTTCATTCCGAGCACGACGGACAGGGGCGGCACGCGTTCGCGGCCGTTGCGCAGCATCTCGATGTAGCCGCTCTCGAACGTCAGAGTGCCTCCGAGGGCCGTGCCCCAGGATACCCCCCAGTCATTGCGCGGTGCATCCTTGGTTTGGGGAAGCTTGGCGTCACGCCACGCCGACAGGGCTGCGGTCATCCCGAGCTGGCTGTAGCGATCCATGATGTTGGACAGCGGACCGCCGAGGGAGGCCTCGGCGTCGAAGTTTTCGCAGCGGACCGCGGGGACGCTCAGCCGCTTGGGTATTCCATCATCGCGAACGTATAGCCGGATCGCGGACTCCCCGCGAAGCATGCGGCTGAAAAAGTCCGCGAGATCCGCGCCAAAAGGATTGACGATCCCCAGCCCGGTGACCGCGACGCGACGCGCCTCCCCCATTCACGGGCCCTTGCCTGCGTTGGCTCCGTCGACGATGCTCAGCAGATCGCCGACGGTCTTGGGAGTCGGAATGTCGTTCGGCACTTTGATGCCGAACCTGTCTTCGAATTCGAACATCAGCTCG
>DASSJA010000147.1:0-3093 GCA_035691445.1 Burkholderiales bacterium
GATGCCGCTCCATGACGCCGTCGAAAATCAGGTGGCTCGCGCCGACCGTGGTCTCCAGGGGATTGCCGATCAGGTTGTTGAAATAGTGATCCATCAGCCGCTCGCCCTGCGTGAAGCCCGTGGGGTGCATGAAGATCACGACGTCGAGCTCGCGCGCCTTGGCGAAGAACCGGTCGAGGTTGAGCGACGGGTCGGTGAGCTCCCGCCCCGCCACGTTGGGGTTGATCTCCACGCCGCGCAGGCCGAGCTGCTTCACGCAGCGCTCGAGCTCCGTCACCGCGAGCTCGACGTTCTGCAGGGGCACGGTGCCCAAGGCCACGAAGCGGTCCGGCCAGGTCGCGACGATCTCCGCGAGTCGGTCGTTGATCGTGCGCGAGACCTCCAGGCCCAGGCCCGGCTCGGTCCAGTAGTAGGTCTGCTGCGGCGCGGGGCACACCGCCTGGATATCGATCCCCATGCGGTCCATGTCCTTCAGGCGCACCTCGATGGTCGAAAGCTTGGGGCCGCGGTCCTGCATCTGCTTGACGTTGACCTCGCGGGTCAGCTGGCTCGCGAACTTCACCGAGGGCTCGTATTGCGAAGGGTTCAGGTGCGCGAGCTTCGCCGCGGCGTCGCGGTTCAGATAGTGGCAGTGGATGTCCACCCGGAGGCTGCGTCCCTTCCTGTCGCGCACGACCGCGCTCGCGTGCCTCCCCGGCCTCGACGCCCTTGCCGGCCCTTTGCGCGAAGCGGCCGCCGCGGGATGGTGGTGCCCGGTTTCGTTGCACCCGGGAACTGCGCAGGTAAACATCATGAGCGTGCTTCTCCAGTAGGTAAGTTAGAAAACTCCGAGATGCTGCGTGATCAGGGCCTGATCACCCCGAACGCGCTCCACGCCGCCGTTGAAGGCGACGCGGCCGGTATTGAGGATCACCACCTCGTCGGCGAGATCGAGCGCGAGCTTGACGTTCTGCTCCACCAGGAGGATCGACTGTCCCTCCTCCTTCAGGCGCGCGATCGTCCTGCCCACTTCGGCCACGATGATCGGCGCCAGTCCTTCCGACGGCTCGTCCATGAGCAGCACCCGCGGGTTGCCCATCAGCGCGCGCCCGATGGCGAGCATCTGCTGCTCGCCCCCCGAGAGCGAGCCCGCCACCTGCTGGAGCCGCTCCTTGAGGCGCGGGAACAGGTACACGACCCGCTCGAGGGTCCAGGGCGCAGGCGCGCCCGACCGGATCCGCCTGGAGACGATGAGATTCTCGCGCACGGTGAGCGTCGGAAATATGCGCCTCCCCTGCGGCACGAAGCCGATCCCTCTGTGCGCGATCGTCTCCGGCGCGAGACGCGAGATCGATGCGCCGAACAGGCGGATGTCCCCGCGACGCGGCGGCAGGAAGCCGATGATGGTGCTCATGCACGTTGTCTTTCCCGCGCCGTTGCGGCCGAGAAGGGCCAGCACTTTCCCGGCGTCCAGCGTGAACGACACCTCGTGGAGCACGTGGCTTTCCCCGTAGAGCGCATCCACTCCCGAGAGCGCAAGGGCTTCGCTCATTCAATCACCGAGGTACACTTCCCGGGTCTTCGGGTCGGCGATGATCTCGGAGCGCGTGCCTTCGACGATCACGCTGCCGTAGTGCAGGACGGTGATGCGCTCGGCCAGGTCGAGCGCCGTGTCCATGTCGTGCTCGATCATCACCACCGTCACCTCGCGCGGAATCGCCGCGATCAGATCCTTCATCGCCGAGCGTTCCTCGCGCGACAGGCCCGCGAGGGGCTCATCCAGCAGCAGCAGCCTGGGCTTCTGCGCAAGCGCCATGGCGATCTCGAGGCGCCGCTTCTCCCCGTACGCGACCTCGCCGATCGGACGCTGCGCAAGGTGGTCTAGCCCCACGCGCTTGAGAACGCCGCGCGCTTCTTCGTAGAGATCCGCGTGGCGGGCGAGCGGGCGGAAGGCGTTCCAGCGGAAACGCCGCAGCCCCAGGAGCGACAGGACGATGTTGTGCTGCAGGGAATCCTTCGGAAAGAGGGTGATGATCTGATAGGTGCGCGCAAGGCCCCGGTGCGCGCGCTGGTGCGGCTTCAACCGCGACACTTCCTCGCCGAAGAGCCGGATCGAGCCGCTGTCGCGCGCCAGGTCGCCGGTGATGAGATTGAACAGAGTGGTCTTGCCCGCCCCGTTCGGGCCGATGATCAGGCGCCGCTCCCCCGGCATGACCTCGAAGGAAACGCCGTTCATCGCAGGCAGGCCGCCGAAGGACTTCCTGAGATGGCCGAGCTGGAGTGCGGGCGTCATCCGGCCTTCCGTTTCCGGAGCCGCAGAAAGAGGCGGCGCACGCCCGGAACCACGCCTTCGGGCATGAAGATCACGATCAGCACGAAAACGAAGCCCATCAGCATGTTCCAGCGCTCGATATAGGCCGATACGTAGTTCTTCAACAGCATCACGATCGCCGCGCCGACGATGGGCCCGGCGAGCGTGCCCGATCCGCCCGCGATCACCCCGAGCAGCGCCTCGGCCGAGCTGGTGATCGAGAGCGAGGCGGGATGGATGTACTTGTTGTAGTACACGAACAGGAGCCCGGACACGGCGCCCCAGAACCCCGAATAGACAAAGGTGATCCAGCGCACCCTCCAGACGTCGTGGCCGAGCGCGCCCATGCGGCGCGGCTGGTCGCGCGTGCCACGGAGCGACGCGCCGAACGGCGAGGCGACGAACATCGCCATGAGGACGATCGCCACGACGGCGACTGCCAGGGTGAAGTAATAGAAGGAGGTCGCGCTGTCGAGACTGATGCCGAAGGGCGACGGGCGCGTCAGCCCGCGCAGCCCGTTGTCGCCGTCTGTCACAGCGACCCAGCGGTACGCCGTGCCCCACAGCACCTGGGACAGGGCCAGAGTAATCATGAGAAAGCCCAGCCCCGTCGCGCGCAGCGAGATCCAGCCGAAGGCGCACGCGATCAAGGTGGTCCCGAGCAGCGCCGCCGGCGCGGTGAGCGCGTGCCCGAAACCGAGCTTGAGCGACATCCACGCCGACAGGTAGGCGGCCAGCCCGAGCCAGGACGCGTGGCCGAGCGAAGGCAGGCCGGCGTAGCCGACCAGCAGATTGAGGCTGGC
>DASSJA010000148.1:0-3623 GCA_035691445.1 Burkholderiales bacterium
CGATGGGCAGCTTCCTGCTCGCGGCGGGCGAGCCGGGCATGCGCGTCGCGCTGACCAACAGCCGGATCATGATCCACCAGCCCTCGGGCGGCGCTCAGGGCATGGCCGCCGACATCGAGATCCAGGCGCGCGAGATTCTGCGCATGCGCCAGCGCCTCAACGAGCTCTACGCCAAGTACACCGGCCAGCCGCTCGAGGAGATCGAGAAGGCGATGGACCGCGACAAGTTCCTCGAGACCGACGAAGCGAAGGCCTTCGGCCTGATCGACGAGGTGTTCGACAAGCGGCCCGATCCCGGCGAGGATGCGGGGACGGGCGCTGGGGATGTGACGCCGGCTTAGTGACGCAATGTCATCCCGGCCTTGAGCCGGGACCCGCCTTCTTCTTTACTAAGCCCGTGAACTCCGACTGGCAGCCCTGCGTCTACATTCTGGCGAAGGCGTCTCACAGCACGCTCTACACCGGTGTAACCTCAAACCTGCCGGCACGCATCTGGCAACACCGCGAAGGGGCGGTGCGCGGTTTCACGCGGCATTACGGGATCAAGCGGCTCGTCTGGTTTGAACTTCACGAGGAGATGGACTCGGCCATTCTCCGCGAGAAGCGGATCAAGCGATGGCCGCGAGCGTGGAAGTACGACCTGATTCATGCCGACAATCCGACGTGGCGCGATCTCGCCGAAGACTTGGGATTTCAACCGCTACCACTGAAGTGAAGGCAGGTCCCGGCTCAAGGCCGGGATGACGGATGAGGGGTTGAAGCTGCGAGGGAGTCAGGCCTGTCCGACGCGGTCACGCGGTCAAAGATGACCGCAGGGCATTCACTGGACTGCCCAGGCGAGACGAATTCCGTCTCGTCATCCCGGCCTTGAGCCGGGATCTGCCTTCTTCGGTCCTCCCCTTTCAAATGAATCCGACCATCGCCTGCTAGCAAATCCATCCACAAGTATTTCATCTCACTCTCGGACTCGGGATTGAGAAGAACAAAACGTGTCCATATATCGTCTCTCCCGGTCGAGTTGGCTCGATACTCTGGCGGCCGGGATTGTGGCGCCACCAGAAGGGGCCGGTCAAAACGCAACCCGAGTCCGAAAGGCAGAGCGGGGACCGGCGGGGCGGGAACGCCTCGTAAGCAACTGCCAATCGCTTAGCCGTTCCCCGGCCCAAGCGAGCGCGCGAAGCGACGGGTGGCTCCAAGGGTCATGCAGTCCAAAGCGGGCCGGACTGCCTCTTCCGTTTACTGGGAGGGGGTAGTTGTCCTGTGCCCGCTTCGCTCTTGGTTCACCAAGGATCATCGGGTGCATCGAGTTTCGCGTTTTTGTTGTGCGGATTTCGCAGAATTTCGAATTGGCATGTGATTGACGCCTGCGCGCTGCTTCTAATTAAGTTCGCAGACCGTTTTGGGAGGGAACAATGGAGGTTGGCGAACTTGTAGGCCTCGCCGAATGGTTTGAGAGCCAAGTTCCCTCTTTGCGCGATGCCTACCAAAATCTACTGGCTGTCCTTCAACATAATGCGTCGCAGTCCGATAAACGGCCGCTAGAAGCCGAGTTGAATCGCTTAGAGGACGCACAACTTGCGATGAGCTTCGACGAGCTTTCCCTCCAACAGATCCTGGTTTTGGAACGGCTAGGAATCCGCCCCTATTTGGGTCGGGAAGGCGCGGCCTTTATCGACGAGACCGTCAGAACGGCCAACTATGACCCCGCAACAGCTGTCTCTCGCGTCCAAGCCGTGGTCACCAACATCGACAACGCTAGAAACAACCTCAACGCCTACGAGCGCGTCATAGAGCAACTGAAGGCAGGCGTCGCCGAACCAGACCAACCCGCAGACCGCATTATCATTCGCGTAGGATTCGAGAATGACGCGAACATCGACAACGTGGTCGACTGGCGAGATTCCAGTAAAGAATGGTATGAGATTATCCGAGGCCTCGCTCTAGCCGCAAACGAGAGTCCCGAAGACACAAAGGTCATCGGAGCAGCTACCGGCTCTATAATCCTGATACTTGCCGGAACTGTGGCCGTGACGACCATGCTGGCGACCATATCCAAGAATATCAGCTCCGTTGCGCGGGACGTTATCGGTGTCGGCGTAGAGCGCGAGAACCTCCGTCAGAAAAAGCTCTTGACCACTGCAATGGAGGCGGAACTCAAAAAAATAGAGCAGAAAAAGAGAACCGATGCGGTCAAAACTGTGATGGCCGAACTCAAGAAGTACCTGCCTGTGTCGGCGCTCGGCGACACCAAAATCGCTCTGGAGGCATCGGTTAAGAAGCTGCTCGATTTCAATGAGAGGGGAGGAGTCGTGGATTTCGTGGCTCCGGCCGAGCCGGAGGAGAGCGACGAGGGTAGTCGCGGCGAGGACAAAGGGCGCCAACTTCTCGCGGACGCCCGCCGAGTAATCCACGAATATCAAGGTGAACGAGAGTCATTGCGGTTATTGACGGACCAATCCACTACTGCAAACGACAACGAGCGGGATTAACTGAAATGGCGAATCCGTCACGGGGAGTAAATCCCGTGACGTCGATCCAGTCGCTGCGCGCCGGTCGGCCGGTTCTCGCGCTCTCTTCGACATTAGCTCGCGTCTGCTGCGCAGAGCGCTCCCTAATGCTCGGGCGCTCGAACTTTCCTACACCCCCTGATCCGCGATAACTGCCTCGCCTCCTTTGCCCGGAGGCCCGATGAGCAAGCGACCCCAATTTCCCCCGTTCCCCCAATGGCCGGAGCCGGCGATCACCGGTCTCGTCGACGTGACCGACGAGCCGATCGTCTTCACCCCGGTCCCGCGGCAGCGCAAGCGGCGGGACGGATGGACCGAGGCGGCGCAGCGCGCGTTCATCGCCGCGCTGGAGGAGTGCGGCTGCGTCGCCCGCTCGGCGCGCGCGGTCGGAATGAGCCCGAGGAGCGCCTACCGGTTGCTCGGGGCAGCGGGTGCGGACAGCTTCGCCGAGGCGTGGGACCAGGCGATCTCTCGCGGCGTGGAGCGGTGCGTGAGGACGCGATGCTGCGCGCGCTTTACGGCTCGTGGGTGCCTGTCGTGCGCCGCGGCCGCGTGGTGCGGATGGAATTTCGCTTCAATCACAAGCTGGCGCTCGCCCTCTTGTCCGGGCGCGACGGTCGCTCGGTCGCCGAGCGCCGCGAGCAGGCCGTCTCGCGGCGCAAGTATCGCCTTCACCTCGAGGAGCTCGAGCGCGCGCGGGAGGAGGAGTGCCGCCGCGCCGATGAGGCATGGGCGGAGCATCAGGCGGTGCTCGACCGGATCGAGGCGGAGCGGGCCTTGCCGATGAGCGTGCGCACGCCGCCCCGCATCCGCCGCCTCTAAAGTCACGAAAAACGGCGACGCATCGGGTGACATTAGGGACTTTATGAGCTCTGTTCCCCTATTGTTCTCGCGGAACAAATAGGATACGACCGATTCTCACCAGGCGGGCTCGGCCGTCATTATTGTGGCTTGAACGGAGGCAGGGGACATGGCAGCGCAGCTCAAGGTAATCGGCAGCACATTGGACGGCGGCAAATTGGAAACTTCGGGCACGGATCGGCAGAAGGCGCTCGAAGCGGCGCTCGCCCAGATTGACCGCGCGTTCGGCAAGGGCTCGGCGATGCGGCTCGGCAG